>DLXM01000291.1 GCA_003448835.1 Bacteroidota bacterium
TAATGAAATAAGATGTTTCTTAGTATCTCCTTTTTTGAGTTAAGTATTCAATCAATGCATCGATAATCCTGTTCTTCTTCGTCAGAAAATGGAATATGATTACCCATAAAGAATCCCTCTACAGTATCATTCAGGGTACCTATGGTAAATTTTGTAATGCCATGGCACCACAAATAGCTACCCTGTTTGCCACCATCCCCATTGAACCCTTCCCGTACAAAATCTGGTTCATCATATGCGCTTAATACCTCATCAAGGGTTGATCCGATACCAATTCCTTCGGGAGTTTTACTACCGTTGGAGTTATAGATTCTAATCATATCAACGGCTCCCCATGGCTGATCCTCACTATAATAGATAAATGATATAGATAAACCGTGTCCTGAAGTAGGGTTTTCAGACGGTCGATAGACGTACGTACGCCATGCACGGTAAGGGCCATCTGTCCAGCCTATGTTCCAGGGTTCACCGAGCAGCTTCTCAACCTGTTCACGTGAATCACCTAGTTTTACACCTTCGATGCATTCCCCCGGAATGATGATGCCGGGGCCACATTCTGAAGATTCGGTATCGCTATTAAGAATGTTGCAGGAGACCATGGACATGAGGCTGGCTATAACTATGATTTTGTGAATATAAGGGTGCGTAACTCCCTTTCTATAGCTTGATTTTTTGTTAGCGACACCGAGAAGAGTAAAAGGTAACATCAGTTTATTCATTCAATTTCTTTTCTATTTTGTGATCAATTAGTCGCGAAATTTCTTGACAGAATAACAACCTAAATTTTGTTGTGATAGACATGTTGGCTGGACTGCATTCTAATTAAATTTTTGTAGCTATTATTTACGGTTAAATAACGTTGTCTTTTGGGCAAAATTCAGATCATACACACATAGAAACTCATCATTAAAAACATAAATTTCAATCTCTTATGTAGTATAGAGTATTTCGATACCTAATTGTTACAAAATAAATAGTGTTATTTCTTAAATTATACTGTATTTGTTTTGAATAAGCATATGAAAATTATATAGTTTACTATTTAGAAAACGCAAAAAATATTATGAGGTAATCGATGAACGTTGCTCTTTTTATGTCAGTGAAACAAAGTTAAAGCTCATAGTCTAGTGACCTAAATCGTGAAGGTGAAGCCGAGCGAAACTTATACATTTGTGAAAGTAGCAGTTTGATTCTTGCTTACTTTTTGATAATCTGTGTATAACACCATTAGTCTTAATAAATTGGGTTAAATTTGTCGATAAACTCGAATTTTAACCCTCAACATCTAACTATATACAGAGGTCAATAGCGTATGGCAAAGCAGCAATCGCTTGATACTCCAGGTGGCGAAAACCTGGGACGGGTAATTCTAATTTCTACATCTGCCGCAATCGGTGGATTTCTTTTTGGTTTTGATAGTGGTGTAATTAATGGAACGGTTGATGCTCTGCGTGGAGCATTTAATTCTGACGCGGTCGGAACCGGGTTCAATGTTGCATCTATGTTATTAGGTTGTGCTATCGGAGCATTTTTTGCCGGTACACTTGCTGATAAATTTGGTCGTAAGGCGGTTTTGATTGTAACTGCATTGACGTTTATCGTTTCTGCATGGGGATCAGGTGCTGCTGGTACTTCGCTCGAATTTGTTTTCTATCGAGTTCTTGGTGGATTAGCAGTGGGTGCAGCCAGTATTCTGGGCCCGGCTTACATCAGTGAAATTGCGCCATCCCGAATTCGTGGTCGATTAACTTCGTTACAACAGTTGATGATCGTTTTGGGATTGTTTGCAGCCTTTTTGAGTAACTATTTTCTGGCCGATATTGCAGGGGGTTCATCCACTGAATTTTGGGGTGGATTTCAAACCTGGCAGTGGATGTTCTGGATGGAAATTATTCCCGCTGTAATATTCTTCTTTAGCTTATTGTTCATTCCAGAATCCCCACGCTATTTGGTAGCAGCCGGACGTCCGGATGAAGCAAGGAAGGTCTTGGCATCTATCTCACATCCGAATGATGCAGAAACTAAGGTTGCCGAAATCCAAGCCACACTTGAAAAAGACAGAAAACCTCGATTATCCGATATTCTTAATAAAGTTACCGGTAAACTTCATCCAATTGTATGGATCGGGCTGGTTCTGTCGGTTCTCCAGCAGTTCACTGGTATTAACGTCGTAATGTATTACGGTGCTACTCTTTGGCAAGCTGCAGGATTTACTGAGTCGGATGCACTTCTTCAGAACGTGATTATTGGAGCAGTGAACATATCATTTACGTTCCTGGCAATCGCATTGGTTGATAAAATCGGCCGGAAAAGTTTGCTTCTGATTGGTGCTTTGGGACAAGCCGTTATGCTTGGTCTGATGGCGCTGATCTTTGGTTCTGCAGAACTGGATGCAGCTGGTAATCTGATTCTTAGTGATAACATGGGAATCTATGCTTTGCTTGCAGCTAACGGATATATCGCATTCTTTGCAACTACCTGGGGTCCTGTACTTTGGGTTATGCTCGGTGAAATGTTCCCGAATCAGCTTCGTGGAGCAGCACTTGCGGTCTGCGGAATTCTGCACTGGACATCCAACTTTGCAATTACCATGAGTTTCCCAATTCTATTGGCTTCAATCGGACTGGGTTGGTCGTATGGTATTTATGCAACTTTTGGATTGATCGCTTATTTCGTTGTGAAGAAATTTGTGACAGAAACCAAGGGTCGAACTTTGGAGCAGATGTCCAACGAATAATAGGGTTTAGTTAAAAACTAACTTATAAAAGCCTCGGAGAGCAATCTTCGGGGCTTTTTTTATGTGCATTCAAGCCGATTTTAGCAGGATATCTGTGGTTAGGTCGTAGCAATATCGCATTGGATTGGGAAAATGCAGAGTGTGGCGGGTGAGGTAGGTAATCACAAACATATGCAAATCATATTATCTGAAATACATCTAAATAGTCAAAATTCATAAAGTCTTCACATTAGTTCCGTTATTTAGCACCCGTAAGATTATGTCCAATTATTGAATAAGGAATATGCAGAAGCCAAAATTAGGAGTTGTATTGATGAATCTCGGAGGTCCGACTTCCGAGGAGAGTGTCCGTACATTTTTATATAATTTATTTAGCGACGAAGATATTATTAAACTCGGTGGTGGTAAAGCGCAAAACACGCTTGCAAAGGTGATTTCAAAATTCCGGTACAAAAAAATTGCCGAAAAATATCGTGAAATCAACGGTTGTCCAAAGGGATGCATGGGTAGTAAATACTGCCTGAATCGTCAAAATAAAGTTGTTTCTGACTGCTGTTCACCCATTAATCCTTTGACAGAACTACAGCGTCGTACTTTGGAAAAAACGCTTATCGCTGAGTTGCCTCAATTTGAGGTAAAGGTTTACACAGCGATGCGTTATTGGAGACCATTCGGACAGCAGGTGATGGAAGAAATGATCGAAGACAAAATCGACCATGCTGTCTTATTACCACTGTATCCACATTTTTCATGGACTACGACCGGATCCAGTTTTCGTGATTGGGAAGACATCCGCAAGAATGTATTGAAATCCGGCAAGACCCCAACATGGAAGGAATACACGGTTAAATCATATCATTTAAACCGGCCTTTTTTAGAGTCAGTAAACTCCAGAATTAATGAAGCTATGGAGCGTTTTACTGATGAAGAACGCAAAAAAGTCCATCTGATTTTTACGGCTCACGGTACCCCGATTGCAGAGGTCGAAAGTGGTGATCCTTATACGGGACAAATTGAAGAGACTGTTGAAGCGATTATGGATATGCGTAATCGCCACGAAAACTACTGGCTGAGTTTTCAGTCCAGAGTGGGGCCGTCGAAATGGACCCAACCAAATACCGAAGATCTCGTAACACGTCTGCTTGAATATGGAATTAAGCACTTTTTGATGATTCCGGTAGCATTTGTAACCGATCATATTGAAACATTGCATGAACTTGGGATTGAACTTCCCGAGGAATTAGAAGAAAAGGGACTTCATGTTGAAAAACTGGAAGTTTCCGGTGGATTAAATGATCATCCGAAATTTATGCAGGCATTGGTTGATGAAGTAAAGTTCAGAATTGAACATGTTGAAAGTTCTTCAGTTCGGGTCGAGCTAAAATCGACAGTAAAATAATAGTAAGACGTGGCGGTGAATTGGTCGAAGCATTGATGGGAAATATTTAAATAGAGGAAATCTCTTTTTGTATGGAAATATCAGACTCCTTTTTGGATGATTTTGTAATAGTGGGAATTAGCCACTGGTACGCTGATTTATCGGTTCGAGAGCGATTTTCGTTAAATGCTCAAGCACAGCAGAACTTATTACAAGAAGCTGAGGCAATTGGTATGCAAGGCATCATCGTGTTAAGTACTTGTAATCGCACAGAGTTGTTTACCCGGAGTGATCGCGCTGAAATGCTTGTCGGTTTATTGATTAAATACTCACATGGGACACGTACTGAGTTTGAGAAATTTGGGTTCACAAAGCATGGTGATGAGGCCGTTAAGCATTTTTTCCGTGTCGCTGTAGGTCTTGATGCCCAAATATTGGGTGATCTGCAGATTATTAAACAAGTGAAGCAGGCTTACGAACACGCCGGCAATTTTAATATGCTGGATGGTGTAATGCACCGTTGTATGCAATCCGTTTTCCGAGCACATAAACGGTCACGTTCTGAAACGAGTCTTGGGTCCGGGGCAGCTACAACAGCATATGCTGCTGTTCAGGCTGCAAAATTTGAAGTTGGAAGCCTTCAGGACAAGCGGGTTTTGTTGATTGGTACCGGGAAAATCGGGAAAGTCACGTGCATGAATCTTCTGAATATGGGTGTCAGGCAAGTTACTTTGATCAACCGATCGGAGCATAAAGCTCAGAAGTTGGCCGATAGATTTGATGTTGAGGTGGCACCGTATGACGCGTTGATTGCGAAATTGTCTGATTCTGATCTTGTTATTGTTGCTACTGGAGCTTCTGAACCCATTATCAAGCCGTCACACATTCAAGCTGTACGCCTGGCCGGTAGTCACCAACCGTTGACTCTGATGGACTTGTCGGTACCTCGAAATATTGATCCTGAAGTGGCTGAAATGGAATCTGTCAGTCTGATCAATATGGACATGCTCAACGACCGATTGGATGAGACTTACAAAGAACGGGAAGCAAATATTCCGTTGGTTGAGGATATCATCGAAGAGGAACTCAATGAGTTCAGGAAATGGTTGTCCGAGCAACGAGTGGTTCCGACGATTAAAGCTTTGACCCGCAAATTGGATGATATTCGCCGGGCTGAAATGGATCGCTACATTTCCAGATTTGGTGAAGACGAAGCGAAACATGCTGAAAAGCTCACCAGACGTATTGTGAATAAAATACTGGCGTTTTCTATAGATCATCTGAAGGATCAGAGTCCGGAATCGGATGAAGTGACTCGTGTGGTACAAAATATGTTTAAAATCCACCCGGAAAACGATCGATAGATCTAATGGGATATGTATTACTACATTCGCATATCCGCATACAGTAATATTAAATAACCTTCGAATTCAGATCTAATGAGTAGTTCAAAAGTTATCCGCATCGGCACACGCGACAGCAAACTGGCAGTTTGGCAGGCTGAGTACGCGGCGAATTTATTGCGTGAATCCGGATTTGAAGTCGAGTTGATTTTCATCAAAACCGAGGGTGATTTGGTCCTGGATACTCCGCTTCCGCTGATGGGTGGGAAAGGGGTGTTTACGAAGGCGCTGGATGATGCGTTGTTGGATGATCGGATTGATATTGCGGTGCATTCGCACAAGGATATTCCAACGAGACTTCCTGAGGGATTAAAAATTACTGCGGTGTTTGAACGTGAGGATCCCCGGGATGTGCTGGTGTTGCGGGCAGGTGTTTTGTTGTCGATGGAGGAGCTGGCCGATCGGGAAGGTACTCTTGCAACGAGCAGTATGCGTCGACAGGGGCAATGGCTACATCGGTTTCCTCAGCATAAGGTTTCTGATATTCGCGGAAATGTCCAGACGCGACTGCGGAAATTGGACGAAAGTGATTGGTTTGGTGCCATTTTTGCTGCAGCTGGACTTAAAAGACTCGGTCTAGAGGATCGAATTTCGCATTATTTGGATTGGATGATTTGTGCTCCGGCTCAGGGCGCTGTTGCGGTAATGTGTAGATCCGAAGATGAATTTGTTTCGGATGCGTTGCGAGTTCATCATCACCTGGAAACGGCGATTGCGGTTTCTGCTGAGAGACAATGTTTGAATCGTCTGGAGGGGGGATGTAGTGCTCCGGTTGGGGTTTATGCACGACGCGAGGGTGACAAGCTTGTTCTTTTTGCAAATGTGTTGTCCACAGATGGTGTTGAGTGTCTGGATGTGGAATTGTCTGCTGAGTTGAGTGATCTGGACTCGGTTTCAAGTTTGGGAAGGCGTGCTGCGGAATCATTGTTGTCCGCAGGAGCGGCGAATCTGGTTAAGGGGTCGTGATATGAAAGTCGTGATATGAAGATTTTGTTCACCCGTGAGATGTCTGAAGCTGAGCTGGAATTGGCCGGGAAGCTTGGAATTGATCCGATTTCAAAACCATTGATTGGTTTTGAGTTTGTTGGGTGGAATGAAATTTTGTCGGAGCATCCGGATTTTTGGGATCAACTAAGCGCGGCGAAGGCTGTTGTGTTTACGAGTAGGAATGGGGTGAGGGGG
>DLXM01000004.1 GCA_003448835.1 Bacteroidota bacterium
GGGATGATAAATATTTTGATGGGTTCAATTTATTAGATTTAGCAGTCATCCGTACTCGGTACGTATGTCCATGAATCCGACCACATTTTCCATCGTATCCATCGATGGAATGGGCAGAATCTATTCGAAATTCGGTATTTAGGGTCCAGGTTGGCATAAAATAAAAAGGGTCATCCACGGTTTGTGAGTGACCCCAAATATACGATTATTTTATCGAAATATTAGCGTTTGATCGTACAACCAATAGCTTTTGAATTTGCGCGTGTGATTGGTTGTCCCATAGCCAATTCACGCATAGCATTTGCCAGATAATACTCTTGTACATCCTCCGCTGAACGACTGTTATCATCGATCGCACCAACAAACACCAACGTGTTGTCTTTATTTAACAGATAAACATGAGGTGTTCTTGTTGCACCATAGGCATCTGCTAATTTATAATCTTTGTCCAGTGCATAAGGAAAAGTATATCCGATTTCTTCGGAACGAGCTTTCATATCAGCCAATGATGCCCCATTATCGCGAATTGCTTCATTTGGATTCACTGCAATCATGCCAATATTAAGTTCTTTGGCTAACTCAGATATTTGCAAATAACGATCTTCCCATGCTCGAACATAGGGACATGTACTGCAAGAAAAGATTAATAGCGTACCATTATCGCCTTTGACATCAGCTAACGTAATTTTGGATCCGCCAACTTCATCCATTGAGTAATCAAACATTGGACCGGCACTTCCGACTTCCAGTTCTTTGATTTCGTTATTCATTGAGAGCAAAAATACTCCCGCCAGAAATAGAGGAAACAGAGCGATTTTGAATTTTTTCATAGTGTAACTTATTTATTGTTTATGGCTGTAAGAGCCAGATTTTTAAATTCTTCGTATGTCGCAGAACGTTCAAAAAAAGTAAGATTTGTACCGTTTTTGTTATAAATGACTGAGGCTGGAATTGCACCGGACCAATCAGGCCAGACTGCATTAATAAACGGTTCGTCCCGATCATCTTTTAGATACGTCTGCCAATCTACTTCATTCGTTCTGAGAAAGTCATGAATACGATCGATTTCTTCGGGGAAATCTGCTGATATAAAGATTACTTGTAAATCATCAGGATGTTCTTTTTGTACCTGTGTTATGTGTGGAAATTCTTCTACACAAGGAATACACCAAGTAGCCCAAATATTAATCAGAACAGCTTTTTCGCCCGAATAGGATTCAATTAATTCACTAATCTGGTCCGCTTTTAAAGGTTCAACCTCTTTAATTTTTGTGGATTCAGTACTATTGGATGCATCTTTATTCAGACTTTCCTGAGTTTGAGAATCGGACTTGCCACAAGCAAATCCCATTACAACAAAAAGCACGATCCATATTCTTTTAACTTTTATCATATTCTAATAAACGGAGATATATTTGAAATTGTATGTTAACCATTGTAAAGCTTTGATAATATTGTACCAATTAACGACCTTACTCGCTTTTCAAATAACGCCTTATAACATCAGAAAGTTCACTATATAATGACGAATTCAACCCATTATCATTTAAATAATTGATGTGTTGTTGAATGGTATTCTGATCATTGCGCGCTGCCGGACCAGTAAGTGCATCGGGAAAACCCTTTTCAATAATATTCAGTACCGTTTGTTGCATCAATGAACTGTAGTTTTGACGCACGAAATGTTCTGCATTTTCGAATTGAGTCCCAATTACTTTACCAGCCTCCAAAACCAGAGCGGATTGGAAATTTGAAACAAATACTGCTGCTATATGAATTGTTTTCTTTTGCTCTGGTGAGACCGATAATGGTCTGGCGCTTAACAATGCTGCAATCTTATATAAATCAACTTTTAATTCCTCGTCCCCTTCGATAGAAATTAAAATATCGCGAAAGATTTCAATATCAGCTTGTGGATTAAAAGTTTGTAGTGGATGAAAACTGGCAACCAGATGACCTTTTTTACTTAAAACCGTCAAATCATGACTGGATCTGGTACCGGAAACATGGATAAAATTCGTGTTTGATGGAATATCCGGGTACTTTGATAATTGATCAGCTACTACTGAAATCTGGTCATCAGGGACACATATAAAACAAAATCGACCCAGATTCGAATATTCAACTAATGCCGGAAAATGTAAACCTGATACTTTATCATCTAGTTTTGAGCGATCAGATGTCAATATACCCGTACAAATTCCACCCTTCCTGGTAAGTGACCTGGCTAATCCCGCACCTACTCGACCAAAACCAATTATCGAAAATTCCAGATTTATTAAGTTTTGATCGTTTTGCATTGAATTAAACTGATCCTAAGACACCAAATCCAGCAATTGCGCTTTTTTTAGCATCATGTACATCCATAAACATAAATTCGAGCCCCCAATTATAACCCACAAATACGCCTGACTGAAATGCAGCAGATCCTGAAACTTTATAATCGCCACTGTTCAATAAGTTCATAATATTGGATTGGTCACCAGAGTTTAAAAGTCTTTTGATGTCGTTAATTGAATAATGATCGCCGGGAAGAGAACAAGCAACCATCAAAAGTGCATTTCTACCACCCATGATTTCAGACAACACATATGCCACCTCGC
>DLXM01000363.1 GCA_003448835.1 Bacteroidota bacterium
TTTAAAACGTGGTGCACAAATTGTTGTTGGGACTCCGGGACGTACCATTGATCACATTAAACGCGGAACAATCAAGCTCAATACCCTGAATATGCTCATCTTTGATGAAGCAGATGAGATGTTGAACATGGGATTCCGTGAAGATATGGAAGAGATTTTAACCCATATCAATCAAGAAATTCAAACCGTCATGTTTTCGGCGACGGTACCTCCGTTTATTCGCGATATCATGAAACGATTCATGAAGGATCCGGTTAACGTAACGATCGATAAAAAACAAATGACTGCTTCTAAAATTGAGCAGTTTGTTATTGAAATTCGTGACTCATTACGAACAGAAGCTATATCCCGTTTAATGGATGTACACAATTTCAAACTTGGAATTGTTTTCTGTAATACAAAAGTAGCTACCGACTCCGTTGCCAGAGACCTCCAGGCTCGTGGTTATTCTAGTGAAGTTCTTAACGGTGACTTGAATCAGACACAACGTGATAAGGTTATGAGTGGATTCAGAAGAGGACAAATCGATTTACTTGTTGCAACTGATGTCGCAGCTCGTGGTATTGATGTTGAAGATGTAGATGTTATTTTCAACTACGAAATCCCCACTGATCCCGAGTATTATGTTCACAGAATCGGGCGTACCGGACGTGCAGGTAAAGCTGGAACATCCATCACATTTAGCTCACCTAGTAAATCACGCAGACTTCGGTTTATTGAAAATCAGATTAAACAAAAGCTGAAAATTCTACCTATGCCAAGTATTTCGGATGTGAAAGAATCCCGTATCGCAATTCAACTTAAAGAGGTCCAGGAAGCGCTTGAATCCGGCGGATTACGTCCTTATATAGAACAATTAGAACCACTTGCCGAGTCCGGGTTTTCGCCGATTGAAATCGCCGGTGCACTACTTAAACTTCGCGCTGATCTAAAAGGTCTCGAAGAAAAAGAAGCAGCTAAATCCGACAGAAAAGCGAATGATGGTGCCATGGTGACGATCAAACTCGATGTAGGTCGA
Organism: Bacteroidota bacterium; assembly: GCA_003448835.1. Lineage (GTDB taxonomy): Bacteria > Bacteroidota > Rhodothermia > Balneolales > HLUCCA01 > UBA11400. Next base: position 1,019 of record DLXM01000363.1, read on the forward strand.
CAAGATAATGTCAGAAAAGGTGATTTAGTTGGTGCTATAGCCGGTGAATCTGGCATATCATCAGATCAGATCGGACATATTAATGTGCTTAAATACGAATCTTTTGTTGATATCAATGGTGATGTCGTCGATAAAGTTATCGCTGCAATGAGCAGAAGTAACGTTAAAGGTAAAAAAGTAAAAATCGTTATCGAATCACAGAGCGAAAAAAGCAAACAAGATGAAGCCCGAAGTGGTGGATCATATGGTGATGACCGCGGTGGCAGATCATCTTACAGTGATGACCGTGGTGGGCGATCAAGCAGCAGAGGCCGTTCATCCGGCGGAGATCGTGGCCGATCTTCAGGTGGTGGTGACAGAAGTCGATCTAAAAGACGTTCTTAAGCTTCGCGAGATTATCTAAATCGGGGGACAATCTTATTGGTTGTCCCTCTGATTTACAATCACATCTACAAACTCGCCCGGCAGGAGTCCGACCGACTCCATATCGAAGATTTCAATTTTTACCGGCAACCCGGTTTCCAGCAAACTACCCTGTCTTTGTACGGTTTCATCAATAACTGATAATTGAGCGCCAATATTAGTGATTGTTGCGGGAATTAGCTTTTTTTCCGCAGTACGCGTCCGTACCTGAACTAAAGTACCAATCTCAGGACGAATAGTTAACGGTTGTCTCATATACCCAATAATATGCGTCGGAGTTTTTGATTCAAGTAGTAAAAATGGTTCACCTTCGGGTGCGACTGCCCCATTTTGAAAATAGATCTTCCCAATCATACCACTAAATGGTGCAATTATGTTGATTGGTTTTATTTCTTGTTCGATTGCTTTCAGTTCTGCCTCATGAACACGCAGGGCCGCATTTAATGCAGCATCTGCATTTCCTCCAAGATCCGATTCCAATCCACTAACTTGTTGTTCAAGGTCTTGAATAAATTGAGCAGTTTTTTCGATTTCATCATTGATCAGATTAAGAACTAATTTAGCATCATCCAGGAGCTCTTGAGACACCAGATCATTCGTGAATAATTCCTGCATTCGTTGTACCCTTGCGCTCTCTGTCTGTTTGCGAAGCTGAAGAGCAGATAAATTGATCTGCTGACCAACCAAGTCCGAACGAAGTTCAGCTAAATTTATTCGATTCCGTTGCCAACCCGAAATTGGCTCCATACTTGAACTCACATAGTCGATCTGGGCATTAATTAATTCAATTTGAGCTGCATATTGAGCAGAGTCGACTTCCACAATGATTGCAAGCGTATCGCCATGATCCACCTGATCAAACTCACGGACGTACATATTGGTAATTAATCCAGTTGTTGGACTGGAAATTAAAGCCACATCAGCGTAAACACGTCCGGTAAAACTTGGGTTATAAACTCGAAAATCCCATAGAAAAAGTACAATCAACAATACGACAACAAATACAATTACAGGAAATATCCTGAGTCTGAATTCTTTGAGTTTTTGAGAAACCGGGACTTTAACTGGTTCGTATTTATTCATTTTAATACTCATTTAGACCTCTGATTCCTCTTCCAGCGACATGGCGTGTATGTCGGTTACACCGTTAATTGCCCCTAATTCAGAAACCAGTAAATCTTTTCCATCCGGATCTCGCATCAGTAATTTATAGGATAAAAAAGTGATGTTATTATCGTTTCGACTTTGCTGGGTAGACCTTAAAATTTTAAAACTGTGTCGTTTCAGGAATAATTCAAGGTCAGACAATTCGGTAATCGCACGACTCCAGTTGAAATTGATAATGAGATCAAATCTTTTGCGGGATCCAAAGCTGGTAAACCATAGATAGATAAATGCAATCGACATCACTGAGACTCCGGTAATCGCTGTTGTGAATTTTTGAGTGCCGGTGGCAAGTCCAACTACAATTAGTGATAAGACGTACACGGTATCAAGCGTATCCCGAAGAATATTTCGAAAACGTACGATGGCAAAAACTGCGAGTAAACTAAATGCCGTCACAATGTTGTTATCCAACACCATCATAACCAATGATACAGTTATGGGGATTATGATAAGTGAGTTAACAAAAGAGCGGGAATAAGAAAGTCCGGTGTGAGTAAACATATAAACCCAGGCAATAACCTGTCCACTCAGAAACGCAATCAACAGTGCTAATAAAAGTGTTGGGAGATCTGTCGGTACCGGGGCTGTATCTCCGTAGGTTAGCCACTCATTCATTTTATCGATTATTAAGAGTTATCAGATGATGATTATGTAAATTAATCAATCCATCCACATATTTTGCTGCAGATCCACTGGTTAGATCAAAATGTTGAACCAAATCCCTGAACCAAAGCGGAAAGTTGTCTGTAAATTTAAGTTCGAGAATAATTTTATCACCAAAAACCGATACAGGGAAATCCGGCACTAATTTATATTCAATTTTGTGAATTACCTCAGACATCACATTTCTATCGAATGTAACCCGAACAGCATTTGAATCCAGTTGCTCGTAAGCCTCTCTAAAGTACTTTATGTGCACTTTTGGCTTGGCTTCCAGAGTTTCAATAAGTTGACAAATTGATATTAGAGTATCAAATTGTTCCCTTGTTTTTTCGTGTAGATGATTCATTGAAGGAATTACACCATTTAGTAACTCCTCAACAACATGACGGTGAATAATAGCTCGTTTCTTGGATATAGCTCGATCTTGTCTTCGCTTTACTTCGAGATAAACCGGTTTGTCATCCCCATTTTCATAGTATCTAACGCGAAGTTTATACCGGTTTCGAGAGCCATTAATGGTGTCGGTATACGTTAACAACGATTTAGAATCCAAATAAATGCTATGAACAGGATACGACCTATCGGGCTGAGTAGCCCCATAAGCATCCAGATTCAAATGTGCTCCAACAAATTGTCGAATTGCCTGAACCTGGGACTCTTTTGTGATAAACTTGTATTCAAACCTCTGCTTCTGCAGTTTGTTTTCAATCATTATATAGACTTAGAAGTGGCAATTAAATTGCCCTCAACGATATCATTTTCGTCCAATTTAACGCGTAATATCATGCAATTCAAAGGAAATAATACTCAACTTCATTACAAATCAAGTATGCTCCTCCAAATAATGAGTTTACAGCTAAGCTGAATTCAGTATGAATATTTAATCAACCGAAAGTTTTCCCATCAGCTTAAATAATTCAGTCTCTGATAGTTTTGCTTCATATTGCGCTGTAATCAGTCGTGTCTCAGTATCTATGAGTGTTCGCTGCGACTCTCGGAGCTCAAGTGATGAAATAGTGCCCTGGTAAAATCGTTCTAACGCAATTTCTATCGTTTGATTTGCAAGTTCCAAGTTCTCACGCTCCAACTCAACAACATTTCGACTGGATACATAGTTTTGAAATTCTGCAACCGCGAGAGAATTCAATTGTGATGTAATTTCATTGAGCGAAAGTTCTGCATTTTTTTCATAAATCCGAGCTGCCTGAAGCTTACGATTTAAATTGAATCCCTCAAAAATAGGCACCCGAACCGTGACTCCATATCGAATTCCATCAATCTCTTGAAGTCGGCGAATCGAATTCTCAGTTTCTCTATGGTTGATTTGATACCCCGCATTCAGATCAATTGTCGGCATTCGTCCACGTAGTACTTCCTGGCGTTCCAATGAAGCTATTCGAGTTTGGATTTGAGCAGCGTTAAGAACTTTATTCTCACTACTCATTGCATTCATAACATCACTGAATTCAATGGGATTACCCAATTCAATTTCTGTTGAAACCTCAAAATCAGTCAAAGGATCCAGATTCAATAATGTCATCAATCTGACCTTCGCATCATTCAACAACACAGATTCTCTGATAACCGCAGCACGATCGGAGTTTAGATCAGTTTGCGCCAATAAAAATTCGTACTCAGATCCGGACCCAATCTGTAACTTTGTATCTGCAATCCGATGTCGTTCCTGCGAAATCTCAACTGTATTTTCAAGAACTGCCATTCTCTTCTGAATGCGAATGATGTTGAAATACGACGAAATAATGTCACCTACTGTGTTTTCAATCTGAATTCGGGCATTGATAAATCCCAGGTTTTCAAACTCCTTGAGTTTATTATACGTAGAGAACATTTTGAATCCATCGAAAACAGTCCAGTTTAAAGCTGCATCCAGATTCGCTACAGAATTTGTGGTTCGTTCGGATGGAGATTCTATTCCATTTTCTGTAAGTACCAGGTCTTCTTGTCCACCTGATAGACCGGCAGTTAGATCTAATTCAGGAAAGAATCCGGCAGCCCCAGGATTTCGATTTAATGAAGCTATCTCTGCGGAATTTTTAGCAATAATGATGCTGAAATTTCTCTCCAAACCGACTCGAATGGCTTCTTCCAGTGTAATAAAATCGTTTTGCTGATCCGGAACAGTTTGCCCAAACAAATTTCCGGGTATTTGTAAAAATGTAATGAAGGAGATCGCAAGTAATGAGATCTTAAATAAAGTTATCCTAAGCATAATAATTTGATGGATGGATTTATCCTAAATATCTCGGATTTTCGATTTCGACGGTTATAAGGTAGAAGAATAAACCAATTTGATGTTTTAAAAAATATGTAGTTTGTTAAATGATATTGCATTTTCATTTAATGAAACAATTTAATGATTGATTCATTCCAATTGATTTGTACTTTTGCATTTTTAAAAATCATCCGATCAAATAAACGAACTCAATCTGGACCCAAACAAATACATGGAGCAGGACATCTCATATTCGCCCATAATTGAAATCATCAATGAAAATTTCGAAATCCCACAATTGATTAAGACCAGGCGCATTGCTGCACTTCTGCCCCACAACTATCATACATCCGATAAAAAATATCCCGTACTATATTTACAAGACGGACAAAATCTTTTTGATGATTATGCTCCGTTTGGAAGTTGGGAGCTACCAAAACAGTTAGCTCATTTAGCAAAACATGGTCACGGGGATGTTATTATTGTAGCCATTGACCACGCTGAAACTGAACGTATCAAGGAATTTACCCCAACAAAAGTCACTGCATTGGGTGTTGGTGATGGTAAAAAGTATGCTCGATTCCTTTGTGAAACTTTGAAACCATATGTAGATCAGCATTTCAGAACGTTATCACATGGAAACCATACCGGTATTGGTGGCAGTTCAATGGGTGGACTCATTAGCATCTATGCTGCAATGCAACATCCTACCACTTTTAGCAAACTCATGATTTTCTCACCATCATTGTGGGTCAGTCCGGAATTATCAATTGATTTTATCCGAAAAACTCCTCTTTTTAAAGGTAAAATTTACCTTTACGGTGGCACTCAAGAAGGATCAAGTATGGTCGAACATCTTAATGAATTTGTACATGTTATATCAAACGATCCACATAAAAGAAACTTACAATTCAAATTATCGGTTCGTGATGGTGGAGAACACAATGAATCGGCCTGGGGACATGAATTTCCTAAAGCTTTAAACTGGTTATTCAATTAACCGACATTATAAATCGCATGAAAAAATTTCGAGTAATTTCACAACATTTAAAAAAGAGTATTCTGGGGAAAATTATAATCCCGATTACTCAGGATTCCGATAGGGATCAGTTAGTTGAATCACTTTCGCATCTAAATGGATTTGATATACTTCGCACTTTGGATGCATTTGAGGCTAAGCAGGGTGAGTTTTGGCGTATCCTGCACGATTCCGGCGAGATTTTTTTAGTTGGACTTGGTAAAAATCCAGATCTCGGTACGATTTATAAAGTATTGAGGAAGTTTTCGAACGATCAACGGAAAAATCTGGATGTTGAAATTGGGTTATTTATTCAAGATGCGAACATAACGACTAAAAATTCATCCATTTCGTTTACTGACATCATTGAATATGCAGTAAATGGCATATTTACCGGAACCAATTTGGTGAGTTTGCAATCTGAAGGTGCAGATATTCATCCACTTGAAACATTAGTACTGTTAGAGGAAGATGAAAGTGATACTGGTTCAAGCTACGAGTCCAGTATGTCGAGTGCTAAAAAAGGTCTTATTTTGGCTGAGTCTCAACTTTCTGCGATGCACCTTATTAATATCCCTTCAAATTGGAAAAATCCGCTTCAATTTGCCGATACCGTGAAAGATTCGGCCGAAAAATGGGGATTCCATTGTGAGATTTTTGATGAATTAAGATTAAAAGACGAACATTTTGATGCGTTGCTAGCAGTAAACCGCGGTAGTGAACACCCGGCCCGATTTATAGTTTTGCAGTACGACGGCACAACTGATTCGGATGAAGAGTTACCATTGATTGCTCTTATCGGTAAAGGTGTCACTTACGACACGGGCGGACTCTCTATTAAACCATCTGAATCGATGGTCCACATGAAATGTGATATGGGTGGGGCGGCAGTTGTTTTGGCTGCAACTGAGGCCGCGGCAAGACTACGACTTAAAATCAGATTATTAACCGCAATCCCACTCACAGATAATCTTGTGGATGCCAGATCCATCAAACCGGGTGATATAATCGGATCTTATGCCGGAAAAACAATTGAAGTAATTGATACTGATGCCGAAGGACGATTAATTTTGGCTGATGCAATTGGGTGGGTCGTTAAAAATGCGAGTCCTGATTACATGATTGATCTTGCAACATTAACTGGTTCAGCGGTTCGCACATTTGGTCCACATGCTTCAGCAATGTTCACGAACAATAAGAATTTGAGTACGTTGTTGTCGGAAACCGGAGAAATAACAGGTGAGCGTGTTTGGCCGCTTCCATTATGGGATGTGTATAAAGATGACATCCGGAGTGATGTGGCTGATGTTAGAAATTTTAGTGGAAAACCGGTAGCCGGATCTATTTCAGCTGCGAAATTTTTAGAGTACTTTACGGAGGAACATCCAGCCTGGGTACATTTGGATGTTGCCGGGACGGTATATGGTGACACAGAATTCGGAAAACAAAAAAATGCAACCGGTTATGGTGTCAGGCTTATTGTTGAATCTCTCATAAAACTCAGCCACTCCTAATTCTTTCTAGAGGATACAGTATGACTTATCTGTGTATTTCATTTTACTTCAAAGGTGAAGAATTTCTAAGATCATGTAAAAATGAAGGTAATACTGTTTATTTGCTGACCAATAAAAAACTGGAACACAGAAATTGGCCACGTGAGTCTGTTGACGAGTTTTTCTACATGGAAAATGATAGCAATGATCCGTCGAATATAAATAACATTGTAAAAGGTGTGGCCTGGTTGATTCGCGAGCGAAAAATTGATGCTGTGGTTGCTTTAGATGATTTTGATGTCGAAAAAGCAGCGGCTATTCGCGAAGAATTCAGGATTCCGGGTATGGGACAAACAACCGCCAGGTATTTCCGTGATAAATTAGCGATGAGGATGCGTGCTGCCGATGCCGGAATTCGTGTACCAGCATTCACCTCTTTATTCCACAATGAGGATGTCAATCGGTTTGCAGAATCAGTTCCATCACCATGGTTTCTGAAACCACGGTCAGAGGCATCTGCAACCGGAATTAAAAAGATCAATAATAAAGACGAGCTTTGGAATGCTATCAATTTTCTGGGCGATAAACGTCATCATTTTCTAGTCGAACAGTACAAAGCTGGTGATGTTTATCACTCTGATGCACTTTCATATAATGGAAAAGTGGAGTTTTGCTGGAACTCAAAGTATTTGGCAACACCATTTGATGTCGCACATGGAGCAGGGATATTTCGAAGTGCAACATTAGATCCATCTGACAATGATTTCAAGAAATTGACCTCCCTTACCGGAGATGTTATGAAAGCATTTGGGATGAAACACAGTGCTTCACATACTGAGTTCATCAAATCAAGTGAAGATGGAGAATTTTATTTTTTGGAGACTTCCTCTCGTGTTGGGGGTGCTCATCTTGCGGTTATGGTTGAAGCAGCGACCGGAATTAATTTATGGAGCGAATGGGCTAAGCTTGAAAATGCGGTTGCAAAGGGACAAAAATATTCCATCAAGCCAAAAAGAAAAGATTATGCAGGGATCTTAATCAGTCTTGCAAGACAAGAGAAACCGGATACAAGTGTGTTTGATGCTAATGAAATTGTTTGGCGCATGAATGAAAAAAATCACGTTGGAATGGTTTTGACTTCGAAAGAAAAGGAACGCACCCATCAATTATTGAATGAGTACGCAGAAATAGTGAACCGTGATTATCATGCTTCTGCTCCAGTGCCCGATCGTCCGACTGCCTGAGTAAATTCGAAACTTTTTTTAAAATTAAACGTTTGATTAAATCAATTGTTTAATTAAATTTGTAGTCTATGCAAGAAACAACAGATAAAAAACTTCACATATTGGATGTGGCCTAGGATTTATTCTCGCGCAACGGATACGACGCAACAACTACCAGAGAAATTGCGGAAAAATCAGGTGCCAATGTGGCCATGATTTCGTATTATTTTGGGTCTAAGGAGAATCTGTTAGTTGCTATAATTGAACGATTTAGTCAAACGATAATTTCAATTTTGAAAGAAGCGTATGAAACTGATTCGGATCCACATACCAGGATGAAAAAAATACTGGAAACGTATTTAACGTACAGTTTTGATCACCCGGATCCAATTATGATAGCAAACCGAGAGTTAGGGGTAAA
>DLXM01000155.1 GCA_003448835.1 Bacteroidota bacterium
AACAATCTCGTATGCAGCAGCAGCTTCACTTATGATAGCCAGCGGCGCAACTTGGTACTTACAAACCGGAAGTTCATCTTCAATGATGGTTTCTGAAGATACCACCTCAACTGTTTACGAAACGGAGCAATATTCTAGTCCCTGGGTGGATAAAAAAGATATAATGCACGTTGGGGCTATTGGGGCCGGAACCGAAATCGTACCAGATTCAATATTAAATAAGTTAAGACCTATTGATGGGGAAGTAACAACAGTTAGACCCAATCGACAGGTACAATTAACAGGCGCTCAAAATTAATCTATGATATAATTTATACAGTACTATTTTTTAATGAGTTATCGATGAAAGCCACGAGTATCAATGTACTTTGTGGCTTTTATATTTTTGTAATGCAGTGACCTACGCGTTATATTTAAATTCTAAAAATACACATCGTGAATCGTAATTCTATACCAGGATATTAATGGGAAAAGTAATTTCAGTCGCTAACCAAAAAGGCGGTGTTGGTAAAACAACAACATCAATCAATTTAGCTGCAAGTTTAGCTGCACTGGAGCATCCAACATTGCTTATTGATACAGATCCACAGAGCAATTCTACATCCGGTTTTGGAATAGAAACAAGCACGGTTACAAATTCGGTGTATGAAGTATTGGTTGGTGGTGTTCAACTTCAGGATGCAATCAGAAATACTGAATTACCCTTTTTGGATTTAGTCCCATCTCATATCAATTTAGTTGGTGCTGAAATTGAAATGATTGAACGTCCTCAAAGAGAACGAATTTTATTGAATGCCATCGCCGAAGCCCGTGAAAAATACGATTTTATCATTATTGATTGTCCACCATCATTAGGACTGCTTACTATAAATGCACTTACAGCCTCTGATTCAGTTTTGATTCCGGTTCAATGTGAGTATTTCGCTTTGGAAGGATTAGGACAGCTGCTAAACACGATAAAAATTGTGCGTCAGCATTTGAATACGGAACTCGAAATTGAGGGTGTAGCACTTACGATGTATGATACACGTACCCGGCTTTCAAATCAGGTAGCTGAAGAAGTTCAGCGTTATTTTGGTGATAAGGTGTTTAACAGCGTGATTACCAGGAACGTCAGACTAGCAGAAGCTCCAAGTTTTGGTAAACCGGTTCTGCTTTATGATTCAATAAGCATGGGCTCGAAAAATTACTTAGCGTTGGCTCGTGAATTGATTATCAGAAATAAAGAACTTTTCAGTAATAGTCCTGTTTTTTCAGGTAAAGCTGATATAACGAATTAAACGGGCAAAATTATGTCTAAGAAGGTACTTGGTAGAGGACTCGGAGCTTATTTTCAGGAAGTTGAAGGATCAAGTTCACCACAATACCATGCAATTTCTTCGGTTGAAGAACTCGAAAAACTGGATACCCGTGAAAAAGTAAATATCATATTACATATTCCGGTTAATTCTATTCGAGCTAATCCTTTTCAACCAAGAATGGATTTTGATGAAATCAAACTCCAGGAACTTGCTGAATCAATCAAAGTTCATGGTTTGATTCAGCCGATTACAGCCCGACATGTTGGTCAAAATAGATACGAACTGATATCTGGTGAACGTCGATTACGAGCCTGTAAAATGGCAGGAATAGACACAATACCGGCCTATATCCGTGAAGTTAATGACGAGGATGTTATTGCAATGGCATTGGTTGAAAATGTCCAGCGTGAGCAATTAAATCCGATTGAAACCGCACTTGGGTATCAGCGTCTTATTGAAGAGTGTGAGTTGACTCAAGAAGTTGTTGCACAACGAGTTGGTAAAAATAGAACCACTGTAACAAATATGTTACGATTATTGAATTTACCTCCATTTATTCAATCTGCTTTACAAAAGAACCAGATTAGTATTGGACATGCACGAGCTTTGATTTCAATTGAAAATCTCCGGGTTCAAGAGCAATTACTCAATAAAATTATTGAAAATGATTGGTCCGTTCGGCAAGTTGAACAAGCAGTTAAGCAGGTTTCATTAAAAGGTAAAAAATCAACTAAAGTTCTATCAAAAAAAGACCAAAAAGACCTTGAATTGCTTCAACTTTCGAATCAATTAAAAAATAAATTGAGTACAAAAGTTCAAATACGACGCAAAGCACAGGGCGGAGAAATTAAGATTGAATATTACTCTGATGAAGAATTGGACCGATTACTCGGAATCTTCGATTCTATGGCCTAACTCATTTCAGCTATATCGCTAATTTATGCATACGATGTTAACACATACTGGAAAATTAGCATCGTTTTTTATAGTTGTTATTAGTCTTATACCCCATGCAATTTTTTCACAGCAAGCCGACAATCTTAAGTTTATCAATTCCGAAAAAATTGTTTACATCACCCATTATCAGGGTATTGGTCAACAAATTGCTCTTACTGAATTTGAAACATCTGCCGGATTTAATTTCAATGAAATAATTTTAAATCCATATCAAGTTCAGGATGTTAAAACAGATTCCGTACCTAATCCTAAAAGTGTTCTGTATAAATCATTAATTGTTCCAGGGTGGGGACAAGTAGTAAATAAACAAGCGTGGAAAGTACCCATTATTTATGGACTACTTGCCGGGGTCACTACATACACGGTTTATGCACACAATAGGTACAATGGGTATAAAGCAGCATACTATAACTCATTTTCCGAAAATACTGATTTGAAATTCGGTCCTACGCCGGATTTTGTATCACTGGGTCAACCACCTGAATTGTACCGAACAAACCGGAATAATTTTAGGAATCGTCGGGATATGGCGATTATTGGAATCGTTTTAGCTTATGGTTTAAATGTTGTAGATGCCTATATTTTCGCACAACTCAGAGATTTTGATGTTTCTGACAATTTATCCGGTGCAGTAGATGTGAATACCGACTATTTTGCCGGTGTTTCATACCCAAATTTGAATATTACCTTAAAATTTTAAAAAATAATCATGACACCACCAATAACAGTTCCAGATTCATACGACCATAGCAGCCAGGCGGATCTATGGAGTATATTTAAAATTATGGGCGAATTTGTGGATGGATACGACCGAATGTTTAAAATTGGTCCATGTGTTTCTGTGTTTGGCTCTGCCAGATTAAAACCCGGAAATCCTTATTACGAAAAGGCCGTAATTTTGTCAGGTAAACTTACTGACATGGGGTTTGGTGTAATTACAGGTGGTGGACCCGGTATTATGGAAGCTGCTAATAAAGGAGCTACAGAGTCTAAGGGAAAATCAGTAGGATTATGTATCAATTTACCATTTGAAGAACAGGCAAATCAATATGTCGACCCAAAGTACACCTTAACATTTAATTACTTTTTTGCCAGAAAAGTAATGTTCATTAAATATGCACAATCATTTGTGGTCTTTCCAGGTGGTTTCGGTACAATGGATGAATTGTTTGAATCTCTGACACTTATTCAGACGCACAAAATATCCAGGTTTCCGGTTATATTAGTTGGTGTAGATTTCTGGAGTGGATTAATTGACTGGTTAAAAAGTCAGATGGTTGCTACTGGTACAATAAGCGAAGCTGACTTAAATTTATTCAGAATTACTGATGACCTGGATGAAGTCATTAATATTATTGAAGAATTTTACACAGATAGACTTATTGGACCAAATTTTTAACTTGTTTGTGTATAAATATCTGCTATATTGTCGTGGCTAAAGTCATAAACGGAGTCATGGGGTGAGTCATTTTGAGTTGCTAACATGAACATGTAGTGTCAATGACAATACTATCAGGTTCTCGTTTCCCGTTTACTAAGTAGTTAAATAAATCAATTACTAATTTTCAAATTATGAAGAGTTATTCTATCAAAGGACTTATACTTGGTCTCGCTGTGATCATGTTCACAGTTACCGACACACA
>DLXM01000068.1 GCA_003448835.1 Bacteroidota bacterium
AAATCTTTAAGCATTCGGATGAGCCCGGTTCGCAGATTGGTTTTTGCAGGGACTTTTATTCTATTTTTCGCACATTATTTTGCCTGGGGTGTGATTGCAAATGTAGCATTTCCTTTAGCTTTTTCCGGGTTAGTGATGTTATTGCTCATAGAACTCCTGGAAAAACTGGATGCTAAGAAAGAAATTGACCTGGCCCGTGAAATTCAACTAAGTCTACTTCCATCCGCAAACATTGAAACCGATGATTACCAGATGGTATCTTTTGCGAATACAGCGAGTGAAGTGGGTGGCGACTACGTTGATGTGATCCAAACTGAAACCGGTACTTATTATATCATAGCCGATGTCTCCGGAAAAGGCCTGTCAGCTGCTTTGTATATGGTACGAATGCAGGCCTTAGTTCATCTCATCATTAAAAAATTCCAGCCTACGCCAAAAGAATTATGCCTGGAACTCAACGATTATATTAAATCGGGTAAGACTGATAAAACATTTGTAACAGCGAGTGTTGCATTTTTCCCAAAAGGTGAGAATCAATTCACTATAGTCCGGGCTGGACATAATTCACCTCTGTTATATAAAGCAGATAAAGACGTAGTTCTGGATCTTAAAACGACTGGATTTGCTTTAGGTATGACATCCACTCAACGATTGAAATTGTTCATGAAAGAAGCCAGAATCAATTTTAATCCAGGTGATTCACTACTTATCTATACCGACGGATTAAACGAGGCTCGTAACGAAATGAATGAAGAATTCGGCGATAGTCGAATCCGTGCTATGTTCGAAATTTATGGTGCGTTGGAACCACGAACGATGGTTAAGAAAATGCAAAATAGCCTTGAGGATTTCATCGGTTCAGCAAAACCGATGGATGATATTACGTTTAGCTGCATAAAAAAACGGTGATACATGTTAGTGCACCACCGTTTTGAAAAGATTCTAACTCTACAATATTTTTAACTCAACTCTTCTACAATTCGTTGTGCTGTAAGACCAAACTCTTTATAAAGGGTTTCATAAGGGGCTGACGCACCGAAGTGATCTAACCCGATAGCTACTCCATCAGAACCAATATATCGATGCCATCCGAATGTAGAGGCGGCTTCAATTGATACACGTTGTTTTATAGCAGGTGGTAAAATCTTATCTCTGTAACTTTGTGGTTGTGAATTGAACAATTCCCAGGATGGCATGCTAACAAGCCTGACTTGTTTTCCCATCTTAGTTAATTCTTTCCATGCCTCATGAGCAATACTTACCTCTGATCCAGTTGCCATAATGATTGATTCAGGTGCACCGTTTGGGGCTTCTTTAAAGATGTATGCTCCTTTTGAGACTTCTTCCCGTCGATTATACTCTTCACGTGAAATTTCAGGGAGATTTTGACGTGTAAGAACTAATAATGTAGGACCATCCATCCTGTTTAAAGCAACTTTCCAGGCAATAGCGGTTTCGTTCGCATCAGCCGGCCGAAGCACTACAACATTTGGTATAGACCGTAAAGAAGCTAAATGTTCAATTGGCTGGTGTGTTGGACCATCTTCTCCCAAACCGATACTATCGTGTGTAAATACATAAATAACTGGTTGATTCATTAAAGCTGCCAGTCTTATTGCGGGCTTACAATAATCTGCAAATACTAAAAATGTACCACCAAATGGTCTGATTGTCCCATGTAAAGCCATTCCATTCATAATAGCACCCATAGTGTGTTCGCGCACACCATAATGCATATAGTTTCCGGTATGATTCTCTGATGAGAATACGGTATTACCTTTAAATTCGGTAAGGTTACTTCCACCAAGATCTGCTGAACCACCCATTATACCGGGAATTTTGGTAGCGACGGCATCCAAAACAAGACCGGAGGCTTTTCTTGTTGCAATTCCCTTTTCATTTTCATCAAATTTTGGCAGAATTGCATCAAAATCAGTCGGTAACGAACGATCTAAGCAAGCTTGAAATAGTGCATAATTTTCAGAGTTCGTATTTTTCAACCCTTCTAATTGTTGATTCCAGCTTTGTTCCAGTTCTTGCCCTCTTTTTTGAGCTTGTCTGAAATGATCTAATACCTCATCATCAATATGAAACTGTAAATCCGGATTTACCCCATAAAATGTTTTTGTTTTGCGAATCTCTTCATCACCTAATGGTGAGCCATGCGATGCGGCTGTACCTTGTTTGGATGGACTCCCGAAACCAATATGGGTCCTGCAAGCAATTAATGTTGGTTTATCAGTAATTTTTTGAGCTTCCGCTATAGCTTTTCGTATTTCATCACGATTGTGACCATCAATTTTGATAGTATGCCAGCCATAAGCGTTAAATCGTTTACAAACATCTTCAGTAAAAGCTAAATCTGTGGATCCGTCTATTGATATCTTGTTATCGTCATACAGGTATATCAAATTACCGAGTTTGAGATGTCCCGCCAGTGAAGCTGCTTCATGCGAAATACCTTCCATCAAATCACCATCGCTAACAATTGCATAGATGGTGTGGTCAATTAATTGTTTATCAGGAGTGTTAATTTTTGCAGATAAATGTCGTTCTGCGATTGCCATACCAACTCCAGTCGCAAAACCTTGTCCAAGTGGACCCGTTGTTGTTTCAACACCGGCAGTATGTCCAAACTCAGGATGTCCGGGTGTTTTACTTCCCCATTGTCTGAAATTTTTCAGATCATCCATAGTAAGATCATATCCGGTGAGATGTAATAAACTATATAACAACATAGATCCATGTCCGGCAGAAAGCACAAAGCGGTCACGATTTACCCAGTGAGGATTCACTGGATTATGTTTTAAAAAATCATTCCATAATACAAACGCCACATCAGCCATACCCATTGGCATACCTGGATGTCCGGAATTTGCTTTTTGAACCGCATCCATGGATAAGGTTCTTATTGTATTTACACAACGCTGTTCTAATGTTGACATGATGCAAGGTTTGGATTTATAGACAAGATTACTATGCTGGTCAAAGATACGACCTCATTGCAAGAATGGAAAACTATCTATTAGCTAAAATAAAAAAGGCTACTAATCCTGGTGGAAAAGCAGCCTTAAAAGAAACAAAATTCAACCGATTATTGAGGCTGACCACATTTCAGCTCATGCTCCATTTCGTGATCGGCAGCTGCACGGAAACTTCCGAATGCCGCTTGTCCAAATGAACTACACGCTGCATCGTAACTACCACTTCCTTTTTGTGCAAAACCAAGCTCAAAATAGATTTTTGCTTTGTCAGTACGTCCACCTTTTTCTAATTCGAGAGCACGATTAGCACTTGCAATTGCATCTGCCCAAAGAGCTTGTTTGTTGTAAGCCTCGGCTAATCTATAATGTACATCTGCACTGGTATCATCATACTGAAGTGCTTGTTTCAGTAATTCAACAGCTGCACGATATTGTCTGGCTTCGGAACTATTTACACCTTTAAGCATCAGGAAATTGCGGGCTGCGGCAGTTGCACTTGAAACAATATTTTGTTCGTTTGAGCTAATACCGATTTGAATAGCACGATCAAAATAGGATAAAGCTTCATCTACATTTTCCTGTTGTCTGTAAACAAGACCTTTTTGATAGTAAGCAGCTGCATATGCAGGACGGGCTGCTAAAGCTTTGTCATACATTTCGAGTGCTTTTGCATATTCTTCGGCTTTCAAATGCGCATTCCCCTGGGATAGATATAATTGTGGAATTGCAGCTTTTGATCGCTGAGCTATTTGTTGATTCCCGTATTTAGTGGCTTGCTCTGATGCTACAGCAAATGCTTCTGCTGCGCCAATAAAGTTTTGACTGTTATAGAGGTCACGTGCAATCAAGAAATACAACTGAGGAATCTGATTTGACGCACGGGTTTTAATATCCGCAGCTTCAGATCCTACACTGTTACTCATGGTAATTACACGCTCAAATGCTGTAATAGCAGCACGATTTTGTCCATTTTTTGCTTGTTCAGTTGCACTGTTGAATGCATTAATGACATCTTCG
>DLXM01000037.1 GCA_003448835.1 Bacteroidota bacterium
ATGTTAAAAACAACGTATCTTAGTCGGATTAAAATGTTTTCTGAAATTATTATAAAAAATCATGTCTGATCAAGAAATTCCACTTAGTGAATTATTATCCCTTCGCCGGGAAAAACTAAATCAACTTCAAGAATTGGGAGTTAATCCGTTTGCTTATGAGTTTGATGTATCTACGAATTCTGCCGCAATCAAAAATAATCCGGAATTAATACAAGAAAATATTGAAACTGCACCTCGGCTATCTGTTGCTGGTAGAATGATGACTCGTAGAGTTATGGGAAAAGCAGCATTCTTTAATATACAAGACGAAAAAGATACCATTCAGGTTTATATCCGACGGGATGATGTTGGTGAGGAAAATTATAATGTGGTCTTCAAGAAACTAACTGATTTAGGTGATATCATAGGTATAAAAGGCTATGTTTTCACAACACAAACTGGAGAAATTACCATACATGCTGAACATTTTGAGTTGCTGACTAAAGCGATTCGACCGATTCCTATAGCTAAAGAAGTCGAAGTGGATGGAAAGAAAGTGGTGTATGATGCCTTCGCTGACAAAGAAATGAGATACCGTCAGCGGTACGTTGACTTAATCGTAAACCCTGAAATCCGGGATGTTTTCGCAAAAAGAAGTCTCATGGTTCAAACGATGCGGCTTTTTATGATGAAGGAAGGATACCTGGAGGTTGAAACACCTATTTTGCAACCGATGTATGGTGGCGCTTCAGCTAAACCATTTGTAACACATCACAATGCACTTGATATGACTTTATATCTAAGGGTAGCTAACGAATTGTATCTCAAGAGATTAATTGTAGGTGGATATCACGGGGTATTTGAATTTTCTAAAGATTTCAGAAATGAGGGAATGAGTCGATTTCACAATCCGGAATTCACTCAGGTTGAACTTTACGTTGCCTATAAGGACTATAACTGGATGATGAAATTCGTTGAAGCAATGCTTGAGCATGTGGCAATTTCATTGCATGGTAGCACAAAAGTCAAAGTTGGCGAACATGAAATCGATTTTAAAAGTCCGTGGCCAAGAATTCCTATGTTGGAAGCGATCAAAAACGAAACCGGTGTTGATCTGAATGGACTTACACTCGAGCAAATGCAAGAGGCTGCCCGAGGAATTGGAGTTCATGTGGATAAAACCATGGGCAAAGGTAAAATCATAGATGAAATTTTTGGTGAGCATGTTGAACACAAATTGATTCAGCCTACCTTCATTACCGATTATCCAATCGAAATGAGTCCTTTGGCGAAAAAACATCGGTCAAAAGAAGGATTAGTTGAACGTTTTGAGGCTATTTGTAATGGAAAAGAAATTGCAAACGCATTCTCTGAACTCAATGATCCGATTGACCAGCGTGAACGATTTCTGGAACAAGTACAATTGCGTGACGCTGGCGATGATGAAGCGATGGGACTTGATGAGGACTTTCTACGAGCACTCGAATATGGAATGCCTCCAACAGCAGGACTTGGCATTGGAATTGACCGTCTATCAATGATTATGACTAATCAGGAATCGATTCGGGATGTCTTATTCTTCCCTCACATGAGACCAGAATAAATAAATCATGAGATTTGAATGGTTTGTAGCTTCCAAATACTTTAAAAATAACAGGAAAGACTCCTCCTTCCTGTCGTTTATTAAAATTATGGCAATTCTGGGAGTTGCAATTGGATCTGCAGGCCTATTAATTTCATTATCAGTCGTACACGGATTTAAGTCAGTTATCGAAGAAAAAATCCTTGGATTCGGAACTCATATTAGTGTTGAGACATTTGCATCAATGCCTATCTACCGTGCCGATACGTTGGTGACTTGGTTAGAACAAGTGCCAGATATCGAAGCGATACAACCTGTTGTTTATGGACAGGGTATGATTCAGGTTGGCAATCTGGTAGAAGGAAGTTTCATTAAGGGTGTCCCTGGAGAAAACGATCTAAGTGATCTCAGTTCATACATCACAAAGGGCGAATATAAAATTACTCCTCAAGACTCAGTTGCTTCACCAGGACTCGTCATGGGATCGCGACTAGCCAGAAATTTAAATGCCAATATTGGTGATCCGGTATTTTTATATTCAATCAAAGGCGTTCCTACGTCATCAAATCTACCTGAAATTCAGAAATTCATTCTAACTGGAATATATCAGACTGGTATTGATCAATTTGATGATGTCCTGGTTGTGATACCAATAGAATCAGCGCGCACTCTGTTTAATATGGAAGCTCCGGCAGCCAGTCAGGTTGATATTCGTGTTTCAAACATAGACAATATCCGCTTAGTGGATGCTTATCTCAATGATTTTATTGATTTCCCGTACGTAAATATATCATTATATACCCGATATAATAATATTTTTGCCTGGATTAACTTGCAGGAACAAACTATACCCATTGTCATTGCGGTTATGGTTATAGTCGCAGCTTTTAATTTGATAGGAACTGTTTTGATGATGGTGCTGGAGCGTGTCAGGGATATTGGAGCTCTGAAAATGATGGGGGGATTGAACAGTCAAATTCGCAATATATTTATAATAGAAGGACTTATGGTTGGTGCTTTAGGCCTGATTTTAGGTATTGGTATTGCAATTACATTTAACTGGTTGCAGTCAACCTATGGACTTATTCCCTTATCTGAGGAGAATTATTACATGTCCACAGCACCTGTAGAGCCGCATTTAATCGATTTTGTGTTGGTAAGTGGCGTTACCTTGTTTCTTTGTTTTCTTGCATCATGGATTCCGGCCAGAGTCGCATCCAGATTGAATCCGATTGATGTAAGTAATTTCAATTAAATAAAAAAAGGAACCTGGGTTCCAGGCTCCTTTTTACTAAGTTTAAGTTTAGATGAGATTTAGAGTACAGATGTGACTNNGCTTCCAATCAAATCCAAATGCTTCTGCCACATCTTTGTAAGTAATAACGCCGTTAGCGATATTCAAGCCCAATTCAAGCTCTTTGTTTTCTGTGATCGCTTGTTTCCATCCTTTATTTGCAAGTTGAACAGCATATGGAAGGGTAACATTAGTGAGTCCACGTGTTGATGTGTTTGGAACCGCACCAGGCATGTTAGCAACACAGTAATGTACAATTCCGTCGACCATATAAATTGGATCATCATGCGTAGTAGCATGAGCTGTCTCGATACATCCACCCTGGTCGATGGCGACATCCACAATCACAGCACCAGGTTTCATAGTGCTGAGCATATCTCGTTTAATCAGATGTGGAGCTTTTGCGCCTGGAATCAAAACAGCACCAATAACCAGATCCATTTGCGGAAGTAATTCGCGAATATTACCCTCAGATGAGAAATAAGTTGTTACGTTTTTAGGCATCACATCATCCAGATAACGTAGCCTGTTCAAGCTGATATCCATAATGGTGACATTTGCACCCATACCGGCGGCGATTTTAGCAGCATTGACACCGACAATTCCACCTCCAAGTACCAACACATTTGCAGGAGCTACGCCTGGTATTCCACCAAGAAGTACCCCACGTCCGCCTTGAGCTTTTTCAAGATATTTTGCACCTTCCTGAGCCGACATTCTTCCGGCAACTTCACTCATTGGTATCAATAATGGTAAAGAGCGGTCTACTTTTTCAACTGTTTCGTAAGCGATAGCGATACATTTAGATTTAACAACGGCTTCTGTTAATTCCTGACTAGCCGCAAAATGTAAATAGGTAAATAATATCTGACCTTCCCGAATTAATGGATATTCTTTAGCAATGGGCTCTTTAACTTTCATGATCATTTCTGATCTCTGCCAAACTTCAGCTGCAGTCTCAACTATTTCTGCACCGACTTCGATGTAGAGCTCATCCGGATAACTGCTTCCA
>DLXM01000324.1 GCA_003448835.1 Bacteroidota bacterium
TGTGCGTGTCCGTGTAAGTTCACCCACCAGCTGGATATCATATCTTTGATGCGACGTCCATCTTCCAGCTCCAGATATAATCCCTTACCGGATTTCACAGTCAACGGATCAGGACTGACTTTGCTGATGGTAAAAGGTTTCCAGATGTTGGATGATGGACTCATGGGATATCAGAAATTTTGTCTTTGATGCGCAGGTTATTCCAAACATCAGTAAGTACCTCACGTGTGAGTGATTTCAGCTGCGGAATCGATCCCAGATGCTCAATTTGTCCGTATTTGATGACGGCTTTTTCATTTTCGACGTTTTCTGGACCGTTCATAACAAAACCCAGGATATTAAATCCATATTCTTTCAGAACCCGGATGCTCAACAACGAATGATTGATGGTCCCCAGGCTGGATCTACATACCAAAATAACCGGAGCCTCGATTTGTTTCATAAGATCAATCATAAGGGTATCGTCATTCAGTGGCACTAATAACCCACCGGCACCTTCCATCACAAGTGTACCATTTTTTATCAACGCGGCATCCGGAGCATAAATGGAGTCCGTATGCACTTCGCCCCCATCCAATCGGGCCGCAAGATGTGGCGACAAAGGTTGTTTGAATTTGTACACCTCCGGGATGAAATGATCCTTTTTTAGTCCGGTCAGATTCTTTACAAAATCGGTGTCTGTACCATCCAAAATTCCACTTTGAATGGGTTTCCAGTACGAGGCTTGAAGTCCATGAACCATCAAGGCAGAAACCAGTGTTTTTCCGACATCAGTGTCGGTTCCTGCTATCCAAAAACGGTTATATGACGTCGTAGATCCCATTATTCACAACGTTTTCTGCGGATCGCGCCAAACGATATCCCATATGAAATCTTGAATTGTTTGTGTCCTTTTCGCAACCAGTGCTCATTTAACGCCAACACAGCTCCGACGCTGTTTTTGTTACCATTGCGCTGTGTGCCGGCCCCGATTCGTTTCAGGTTTCTGAAAAATTCAGCCGGTGATTCGTATGTTTCGGACATAATTTCGTTGGATGCATATTCCCAGCAGAATTTACTGGTATCAATGGACAAAGGCGCACTGGTTGGCAACGTGTTACCGGTAAACGGAATGCCAGATTCTGCACAAAGCGCCTTCCATTCGGGAAAACAACGCTCATCCAGGTATGAATAGACAAAGAGTCCGTTGGGTTTCAAAGCGTTCAAATACCCGTGAAAAGTGGCATCCAGATTTTCAAACCACTGTGCAGTCATCGCGGTTGCAATGAGTCCGTAAGTGGATTCAGGCAATGGAGCTTCGGCGTCTTTGATTAGAAACCCGGCATTAATAGCATCCGGAACATTCAAGACTTCCTGGCTAATGGCAAGCATTTCCTCGGATATATCTGTGACCGCAAAGTCTCCCGCGGGAAGTTTATCCATCAGAAGTTGAGTTACAAATCCGGTACCGGCGCCAAGTTCCAGATACGGACCGTCTAATTTGGGTAAAATATCGTCGACCATCGAGACCAGATACTCGGCGGCTTTTCGCTGAACTTTGGCATATTGGATGTAATCACGCGCCTTTTGACCAAAATTGTCAGCTACGATCTGTTTAAGATCTGGATTATGTAAGGCAGAAGCTCTCATTGAATGTTTGCTCAGCTAATAATGTTTTTTATCGATTGGATGATTCCCTGGACGATATCGTCGGCATGGGTCACCGGCAGTGCATGACCACCTTCATCAAAAACACGTCCGGAGGTCTGATTCATTCCCATCATCCATTTTCGGGTGTGTTTTACATCCACAATACGATCTTGTTGTCCATGAAAGAGGAGAATCTTGCATGAATCCGGAAAAATGCGTTCTGATAACTTGTTGGTGTGCAATAGCTGAAGGTCATCTTGAAGCCGATTGGTTCGGATGTTTAAAATTTCATCACCCATATAATTCTGTGAGACCGGATTTGGCGAAAATACGTTCGTGTAAAATTCTTTGAGTAGCTTTCCGGGATCATTTTGGACCAATTCCAGCATTTTTTCAACGATTTTTTTGGATTTTTCTTCCTCAAACTGATGAAAATAATGAAATCCTGAGATACTGACGATCAGATCCGCTTTATGAAGCAAACTCACAGGTACAAAATGGAGTCCAAGTGAGTGTGTTACTACGACCTGCAAATCGCCCTGACGCATGCGAACAATCGCTGCCGGATCGCTGAAATATCCCCGATTATTGATAAAAAAATCCGGATTTACTCCGGTCGCATTTTGGAGTTGTGATTTCANNAGATTGATTACGCTATTCCACACCCCCGGCGGGAATGCCCATCCATGATAAAAGTAAAAATCAGCGGATTTTATAACACCCTTAGATCGTATCATGGTTTGAAGATACAGCTTTTTGGAATACTTGAAGAAATTTCGTCAAGTGTTCTTTAGTGATTGCGGTGTTCAAGGTAATTCTGAGCCTGGATTTGCCTTTTTCGACGGTTGGTGGTCGTATTGCCTGGCACATAAACCCCTGAGCGGATAGTGTTTGTGAGATTCGCAAAGTATCATGCTCAGATCCAATAATAATCGGAATAATATGAGACGCTGAGTTCAAATAATCAAATCCCAGGTGTTTTAATTCCGACCGAAACCAGGTACCCAATTCTTCCAGATATACTCGTTCGTTCTCCATTGTCTGAATTTGATCCAGCGCGCCAATGGTGGCACCGATTACTGCAGATGGCAAGGCTGTGGTGTAAATGAATCCGGAGCAAAAATTGATCAAATATTCGCGAAGTTCGTTGCTGCATGCGACATATGCTCCGAATGATCCGAAAGCTTTTCCAAAGGTGCCGATGACCATATCAACGTCGTCGTGATTGTATGTGAGTCCGCGTCCCTGATCGCCCATCACCCCGATGGCATGAGCTTCATCCACTATAAGCATGGCATTATATTGCTTGGCAATTTCAATCAAACGTGGGATGTCGGCCACGTCTCCATCCATACTAAACACACTTTCAGTTACAATGATTTTGCGTGTTGCAGGTGACTCCTGTTGAAGGATTTGCTCGAGATTCTGGTAGTCCAGATGACGATACCTGTGCAATTTCGACCGGCTCAGAATCGCTCCCTGGACGAGGGAATTGTGATTGAGTTTATCGAAATACAAATGAGTATCCCGATTTGATAACGCCGGAATTAAGCTGCAATTCAGCTGATAACCACTGTTAAACANNTCCGGTTCCATATTTTTGGAGGTATGATTCAGCAACTTTTTGAACCTTCTGATCCGATGCCAGTTGCAGATAATCGTTGGAACTCAGGTTTAAATTGGATGAACCATCTATGGTGATCATCCCCGCCTGGCCTCCATCGATAACTTTTAGTTTGCGGTACTTTCCCTGGGTTGCTTGTTCTTGCAACGATTCATGAATGAATTTCCAGGTCCTGGGCAAATTGATTATCGGCTAGTCGTTAGATTCAGTGTGTCTTGAGCGGCGATTCGTTCAAAGTATGTCGAATCTGTTGCAAAAGTTCGGGCTATAGCTTCGAATTGATATAAAAATCTACGCTGGCTGTAACGTGGTGAAAACTGTCCGAACTCAAGGAAATAGAGTCGTTTTTGAGTTTCATCGTATTTCACATAATTGATGAAAGGTCCACCCATGGAGTAATCATTCATCACCCACATCCCGCGAGATTCATAGGTTGTGCGATTATTGATGGTGACTAATTTGGTTTCATGCGGTCTGCGTTTATCCGTTCGTGTGAAAGCATCAGGACGCGATCCTCGGATGTAAATTTCAAGAAGGCTATCACGCTTCGCATGAATCCAGTCATCAGTTATGAAATCAATATTTTCGACGTCATCGATCCAGTGGACCCACATCCAGCGGTCATTATCGGGTAAATAACGTCGCAGGGACACAAAATCTGTGGTATCAATACCTCTGACATAATCGTGCTGAACCCGGACTTTGAATCCGTGTTCGTTCCATAATGAGTCGGCAAGCAATGGTTGCTCACCGCGACGATACACTTCTTCGGTCCAGCGATCCAATTCAAGATTGGCTAGACTGTTCATATGCGGACGCGAGTTATTTCGGATTTTCTCAGCGATTTGATCTTCATCTGTTCCGGTATAAATTAAAATCCACTGATCACGGTACCAACGGTCTTTGAGAGCAATTCCAGTCAGTGATCCATCCCGAACTCGTTGTTGGATGTCTTCACTTAGCAGCGACCGCAGGTACATTCCGATATTACTTTCTTCATCGAGTGTAGCAGCAAATATCAAATTTCGGCTTCGTTGAATACGTTCAAGCTCGCCTTCCGTTTTGAAATCGCGGAATTTCACATCGTATCTGGGTTGTGGACGCGGCATGGTGCGAACGTATTCGCCGTAGGTGTCTGTGATTGCTGCACCAATTGGACCTTCTATTCGGGATGAATCCATTACTACAATGACTTCTGAGGGTTGTCCGGTTGCACGTTGACGATAATCACCGCCACAAGCAGTTATTGCTCCTAAAATGGCGATTATGGCAAGAAATTGAATGTATTTCATGAATCAATAAGTATTTCAATAAACTCGGTTTATGTGTTTGCAATAGTATACGAATCCGCACCTTCAAAATGAATGGCATGAAAATGCTATCATAATGTGATTTTTACAAACCAAACTTGATTTCATGCACAAATAGTCCTGCTTCACGGATCCATTCTGAGTTCGGATAATTGGCATCAATGTGATTGATTAAGGCACTTCCAACCACGAATCCATCAGTTTTTTGTGAGATTAATCTTGCGTCTGTGTGTGATTTTATGCCAAATCCGACTAAAACCGGATTTTTGGTGACATTTGCATTCACACGATCGATGAATCCGGATACGGATGCTGCGATTTGTCCCCCGTCTCTGGCTCCTGTGACGCCCGTAACGGACACGCAATACACGAAACCACTTGATTCACCGTCGATGAGTTTCATACGCTCGTTGGTCGTGTTTGGCGCTACCAGGTAGATCAAGGCCAAATCATGGTCTTTACAGCGACCTTTAATCAAGTCTGCTTCTTCGACCGGGACATCAGGCAAAATAAATCCATCTACCCCTGCAGCTGCAGATTTTTCAAAAAAATCATCCAGTCCGTAGTGCAATATTGGATTGATGTATCCCATCAGAATAATCGAGATCTCTGAGCTTTTTCGAACTTCTTTCACCATGTCGAAAATCAAATCAAGGGTAGTTCCGTTGGCAATAGAAACCTCACTGGATCGCTGAATGGTGGACCCATCGGCTAGCGGATCACTAAATGGCATCCCTAATTCAATGATATCTGCACCGGATCGCTCCAACTCGTGAATCAATTCTGGTGTCGAGTCCAGATCAGGATACCCCGCCGTGATAAACAAACTCATGATTTTTTGGTCGGACTTCTTCTTAAATACATCCGAAATTCTTTTCAAACCCATCTTTTTGCTCCTACAAATATTTTGAAATGGTTCCCATGTCTTTATCCCCGCGACCCGAACAGTTGATGACCACAATTTCGTCGGGTGTAGTGGTCGGCATCAGTTTCTTCAGATACGCGATGGCGTGCGCGGTTTCGAGAGCCGGAATGATTCCCTCTAGTTTGGATGCCAATTTTACGCCTTCTAACGCTTCCTGGTCGGTGATGGGGACATAGTTCACGCGTCCGCTATCATGTAAATGTGCATGCTCCGGCCCCACGCCCGGATAATCAAGCCCGGCGCTTACAGAATGTGCCAGTGCGATTTGTCCCTGGGAAGTTTGAAGCAGATAACTCAGTGATCCGTGTAATACACCGGGTTTTCCATTGCTGAATGT
>DLXM01000222.1 GCA_003448835.1 Bacteroidota bacterium
ACCACCTACACACTCAGTTAACATTCAAATTAACCATCGCACATGTACGAAAGGCATGTATGAGTGAGACGAATAAAACTTATTTAAAAAGCCCAAAATAAATGAGACCGAAAAGTCCAACGGTCCAGCAATAGTAAGCGAAGTAATGCAGTCCCTTTGATTTGAA
Source organism: Bacteroidota bacterium (assembly GCA_003448835.1). GTDB lineage: Bacteria > Bacteroidota > Rhodothermia > Balneolales > HLUCCA01 > UBA11400. The sequence continues at coordinate 167 of DLXM01000222.1, forward strand.
AATTTTTATAAGATATTTCAACGAAAAATAACCAGATATCAAAGATGCTAGAAATCCAACAGACAAATATTGGAGGGATGCCCCGGTTGTACCTGCTTCCGACAGATCCAATATCTCTAATAACATCGCACCGGCGATGATTGGAAGTAACATCAAAAATGAGAACTCTGCAATCTGATCGCGTTTGAGTCCCAGCCAGTTACCTAATGTAATGGTGGTACCGGATCTGCTGATACCCGGAATCATTGCAAACGCCTGACCAATTCCAACCAGGAATGCTCGCATTGCACTCACATCTTTTTCACCTGATTGGACAAATTTATTCGAGAATAAAGTAAATCCGGTGACTATTAACATTCCGGAAACTATCAATGGATTCGAAAATAACGCCTCCAGCGTATCTTTTAAAGTAAATCCTACGATTCCGGCCGGGATCATACTAACCAGAATATAAAAGCTCAACCTAACATCCAGATTTTTTTCCCAGGTTGATTTCATAGCTGCGGGATGAGTTAAAAACCTGAAAAGATTCTTTAAAATTTCACCAATTCGTCTTCGAAAGAAAATCAGAATACTAAAAAATGATCCAAAATGGACAACGATTTCAAAAGTAATACCTTGAGTCAGATTCTGATTTAATAATTCCTGAGCCAGGACGAGATGACCGGAACTACTTACCGGTAGAAATTCAGTGACACCTTGAAGGATTCCCAGGAATAAAGCTTCTAACAATTCCATTATTTTTTACCTATTTTGCACAATTATTAGCGTTTAGATCGTTTACTAAGCGCAACATTTACCGTTAACTTGAAATTATAAACTCCGAAATGCATACGTACAGTATAGATATCGAAGCACTGCAGGAAAAAATTGATTCCAGCAGTCAATTTGTACCAAAAATTTACAAAGAACTCGACAAAGTCATTGTCGGTCAGCGTTACATGATCGACAGATTGCTCATCGGACTTTTATCTGATGGTCATGTACTTCTCGAAGGCGTACCGGGTCTTGCAAAAACTTTAACAGTTGCGTCTCTGGCTAAAGTCATCTCTACCAAATTTCAACGCATTCAGTTTACACCCGACCTTTTACCAGCCGATCTCGTCGGAACGCTAATATATAATCAGCGTGAAGGTGAATTTACAATAAAAAAAGGACCGATTTTTGCGAATATTATTTTGGCAGATGAAATAAACCGTTCTCCTGCAAAAGTTCAGAGTGCTTTGCTCGAATGTATGCAAGAGCATCAGGTGACCATAGGCGAAGAGACTTTCAAATTGGAAGATCCGTTTTTAGTACTGGCAACCCAAAATCCGGTTGAACAAGAAGGTACATATCCTCTGCCTGAGGCACAGGTTGACCGATTTATGCTCAAAATAAAGATCGGATATCCAACTCAGGCGGAAGAATTGAAAATCATGCGGATGAATGCAAAAACCGGTGAAAAAGCAAGCTTAAAACCAGTTGTAACTCCGAAAGAGATCATGAATGCCCGTGCGGTAATCAACGAAATTTATATCGACGAAAAAGTTGAACAGTATATTATTGATCTAATTTTTGCGACCAGAAATCCGGAAAAATATAACCTCGCAGACTTATCCAGTCTCATCAATTACGGTGCATCACCACGTGCTTCAATCAACCTGAATCTCGCAGCGCGAGCTCATGCCTTCATGGAACAACGTGCTTATGTAACTCCTGAAGATGTTCGTGACATCGCAATGGATGTTCTCAGACACCGCGTTATTCCAACCTATGAAGCTGAAGCTGAAGACATCACTGCCGAAGACCTGGTAGAACGAATCATGAATACGGTGCAGGTGCCGTAAGAGGGGAAGGAGTGAAGGAGTGAAGGAGTGAAAAAGTGAAGGAGTGAAAAAGGGAAGAAGTGAAGGAGAATCAGAGACCAAGAAAGCACACATTCTTTTGACGGACATCGAGAGTGAATCGGAGGAGGTACACAAGTGGCGTGAGCCACGCAGTCTACCGACAGAGATCATGAGCGAAGCGAATGAAACGAGCGAAACGAAGCCGAGCGAAAAAGATTACACGCTAAATATAAAAAGCCCCTCGGTTTTCATGCCGAGAGGCTTACTACTTACACCAACCAAGTGTAATCGAGAGGTATATTCGATTTATTTGATTAGTGTCATCTTATTCGTCAAAGATAATCCTAGTGCATTTAGTCGATACACATACATACCACTAGCTACTGATTGTGCATCAAACTGGACCGTATGTACACCAGCCGGCATCGATTCATTCAACAATTCCGCTACCATTCTACCGGTCATATCAAAAATCTGTAATGTGACCTGTCCCTGTTCGGGCACTGAAAATCTGATTTGAGTACTTGGATTAAACGGATTTGGATAGTTTTGGTCCAACGCAAAGGTATATGGAGAATCCAATCCATTTTCATCAATACTAGTTGAAACGGCCCGGGTTACTGTTACAGTTTGTGCGTCTCCATGAGCTAAAACACTACCATTAGATGCATAAGCTCTATGATAAAGTGTTACAGATCCACCTGACATTACACCGGCATCTGACATTATTGAATCAAGTTCAGCTTTATTTATCGAAAACATTGCCTCTGATCCCGTATTTAAAAATACAAGTGTATTTTCAAAGTCTTCATCAAGTGATGCTTCCCACAAATAAACGATTTCATTCATTCCGGCATCCATTGAAGTAGTCCAGTTGACCGAAATAGATCCACTTGAATCCATTCCCAGGTCAACTGTTGTACCATCACCTGGTGACTCAATCATAGGAGCATCCGGGAAAAACACCAACTCCCGAAGTAGTTGCCCTCTAATTTCACCACTTGGTGCCTCTTCCGAATGTACATTCACGTAAACTCCACCCATGCCAAACGCCTCTAATTCATCATCTGATAGTTCAAACATGTTGGATGATGCGTGAAATTCGCCCGACATCATATCCACACTGCTATCAACAGTTAAAACTTTAGCTACAGCTCCATTTGATCCGGCCATAGCCGTATGTAAATGAGCCCCACCTGCGATTTCAGTTGCCAGCGGACTACTCAGACCAGAAAAAGATCCACTTATTGTTACCATGTTTCCTGTCCACTCACCAACGACTGTACCATTTGAAGGCGCCTGTAATGGCATCATATCGAGTACCTGATTCAGTCCATCTAACTTAGCTGAAAAATATGCCTGCGCTACAGGGAGCAATTGTCCACGGATCTCACCATTGTTATAATTATCGGAATGGATGTTGATGTAAAATCCACGATCGAACAGGTGTTCA
>DLXM01000059.1 GCA_003448835.1 Bacteroidota bacterium
TGTCCGTCAAAAGACTGCGCATCTTCCGATGCTTGTGTTTCTCCTCCCATTCACGCCTTCCCCTCTTCACTTCTTCCCTTCTTCCCTTCTTCACTTCACCTAACCACCCGAACTGCGATTTTCTGGATATCTGCCAAGAGTCCTGCAGCTGTCACTTCTGCACCTGCACCCGGACCCTGTATAATAAGCGGCGATTCATTATATCTTCTCGAGTAAATCGCAACTTGATTATCAGTTCCTTTTAGGGATCCAAGTGGCGAATGGACCGGAACTGCTTCAACGCCAATTCTGATTTTTCCTTTTTCGAATGTTCCGGTATATCTCAAAACATTACCATTGGACTCAGCTTCACGGACTTTTTTCGACCACTCTTCATTAAATTCATGAATTTTTTCCATGAAGACATCCACGGATGTATACAAAAGTGATTCAGGAATCAAATTTTCAACTTCAAGTTCTTCGCGTTCAATTTTGAATCCGGATGTACGGGCTAAACTCAGAAACTTTCTGGCAACATCCTCGCCTGACATATCATCTCTTGGATCCGGTTCCGAATAGCCGTTTTTACGCGCTGCACGTATAACGTCAGAAAATGTTTTTCCTTGATGTAATTCATCAAAAACATATGTCATTGTCCCGGATAAAACACCGGTAATTCGTAGAATTTCATCACCCGAGCGAATTAAATCTTTGATAGTCTGAAAGATAGGTAATCCGGCACCAGCTGTTGTTTCGAACAAATAATGAGTCTGTTTGTTTAATGTATACGACATCAGACGATCAAAATAAGCCTGTTCAAAGGTATTTGCACGTTTGCTTGGCGTGGCGATATGAATTCCTGCTTTGAGGAGTTCTTCGTAATATCGCGCAACTTCAGCACTTCCGGTCATGTCGACAAAAATAGTTCTATAAGAATAATCTTCAATCAATGTCTGAATTATATTACTCCAGTCGGTAACCTTGGAAGAACCTGACAACAAACCGGGAACTTGTTTAGGATTGATTCCACTAGAGCTCCAAATTGTTGTTGCGCTGTTACACGCTCCAATCAATGAAATGTCGTACTCCTCAGAGTAGGTATCAAAAAGTTGATTTAATAATTCAGTTCCAATGGTTCCAATTCCGGCAATGAATAATCGGACACGTTGAGAGTGGACGCAAAAATGGTCATTTAATAAACGAACCGCTGTGTAAGCCTGATCATTTCGTAGTATCATACTGAAATGACGATTCGCCACACCTTTTGCAGCTGCATATGGAGCAATATTGTTTTCACCAAGTACCGATAACACTGCTCCGCTGAGTCCAAGGTCGTGCACCAAACGATCACCAATTACAGTGACCATACTCACGTTATCCATCACAATTGGATCATCCAGAAGGCCTGTTGTGATTTCAGTAATAAATGTCTTCTCAATACATTTTAGTACGGTTTTGAGATTAGCTTTCTCGATGGAAAAACTTATTCCGAATTCTGCGGAAGCGGCACTATTGAACAAGATTTGAACACCTGCCTGATACAACGATGACATCATCCGTGGTAAAAGATCATTTATGCGATCTAGTCCTTTACTTTTGACCCCTACAAGTACGATGTCTTTTCTTAGTGAAACTGATTTAAGTGTACCGTTGGTTTTACTGTATTCACGCGTGATGACCGTTCCTTCTGCATCCGGATCAAAACTGTTATAAATACCAATAGGGATATTTAATTCTTCCAATGGAAGCACAGTTCTTGGATGTAATACTTTGGTTCCAAAATGTGCCATCTCAGCAATCTCACTGTAGTGTAAACGTGGAATTGTAACAGCTGTATCGGTAATATTTGGATCAGCGGTCAGGACACCGTTTACATCAGTCCATATTTCAACAAACTGGGCTCCAAGTGCCTCACCCATGAGCCCTGCCGTGAAATCAGAACCAGATCTGCCGAGAGTTGTTATTTCATTTTGAGCTGTAGCACCAATGAATCCAGTTATAACTGGTACCGTTCCGTTAACCGGATTAAGTAATTTATTTACCAGTTTTTTAGTCGTTTCATAATCAACATCTGCATCACCAAANNGAATCTAATGCCTCTGCAAAAATTCTGCATGAAAGTCGTTCGCCAAATGACAGTACTGTATCTCTCTGACTTGCTGAAATTTTGCCACTTTCCAGGATTTCATTATACACAGCGCTCAACTGTGATAGTAAATTGTCAATCTGTTTTGTTAATTCGTCATGATTTTTTACCGAAAATAAATCATTTATAGTATCAATATGGCGTTTTTTTAAATTGTCATAACGCAAGGTCCAATGTGGATCTCCGGCGCAGGATAAATCCATAATTGCTATAAGTTCATCAGTTACGCCGCCTAAAGCAGACACTACAACCGCAACTTTTGCTTCCGCTAATCGTTTGCGAACAATTTCTACCGAATTACTGATTCTTTCAGCATTGGCAACGGAACTCCCACCAAATTTTAAAACATGAAGCATTCTTTAAATCCCTAACTTTTTAAACGATGTACTCTTTATTAAACTCATTAAAAATCTGAACCATCTTGGGAAATTCGATCAAAAAAGCATCGTGACCTTCATCAGAATCTATCTCACGATATATACCATTTCCCAACAACTCAGCTAACTCTTTTTGTTCCGATACCGGATACAAAACATCAGAACTGATCCCAACTACCAACACCGGGACATCCACATCCGACAGGATATCACCATATAACTCACGACCTCGAAACACATCGTGTGAATCCATCGCTGTGGTAAGTCTGACGTAGGTATTCGCATCAAACCGATTTACTAATTTTTCTCCCTGATATCTCAAATATGAGCTCACCTGAAATAAATTGGGTTGTCCGGACTGAATTTTTCGCCCAAAACGACGTTCAAATGCAGGCTGACTTCGATACATAATCATACCCATCATCCGCGCAGCTGAAAGTCCATCTGCTGGTGGATGATTCAGCTCATAAAATCCATTTTTCCAGTTTTTGTCTGCTTTAATTGCTTGTCTTTGGGCCTCACTCACTCCAATTGTCCAGGATGAATGAGATTTACCCATCGCTATTACCATTGCTTTTTGGACCCGGTGATCCATCACTAACCATTCTAAAATTTGCATTCCCCCCATTGAACCACCAACTGCAAATTCGATTGATTCCACGCCCAGGTGATCGAGTAGCTGTTGTTGTACTTTGACCATATCCCGAATCGTGACATCCGGAAAGTCTGCCATATACGGTTTTCCGGTAGATGGATTTATCGATAACGGTCCGGTAGTGCCATAACATCCACCTAAAACATTGGAGCAAATTATAAACTGATTGGATTCATCCAGAATCCCGTCTTTTCCGAACAATCCCGGAAACCATTCATTCGCATCTGCATTTCCAGTAAGTGCGTGACAAATTAAAACGGCATTTGTTCCGGATTCGTTCAATTTTCCCCAGGTTTTGTATCTAACCTGAATTTCAGGAAATGTATAACCCGATTCAGTCGTAAATGGATGGTCAATCGTAAATTTATTTGGAGTATCAGACATCAGTACTACTGAGTTTTATTTCGATTTTCAATTGTGGTAAATAATCGGGAGAAGAAATCTGATTAGGATTCTCAACTCCCGACTACCCCTACCACACTGTTAGCCTAACGCGAGCTCGAAATCGGTGATAATATCATCGATATGCTCGAGACCGACAGAAACCCGGATCAAATCGGC
>DLXM01000257.1 GCA_003448835.1 Bacteroidota bacterium
GACCTGGGGGATACAAGTTCACAGACTTCACGATTATGGGAACGCCACTGACCATGATCATTATTATACTAAGTGTTCCATTAATCATGTGGGCGTGGCCGTTGTAGGGCTTTGATTCTGCTTGGCTGATAAATAAATCTTAATTCTGAAAAATAGTGACTATACATCACCAGCTTTTATCAAACAGATTAAATAGTATCGTCGGTTTTGATGATGCAACACTTGCGATATTACTCAAACTGTTTAAGCTTAAACAATTTGAGAAAGGCTACCATTACGCGAAAATGGGCGAGTATTCTAGAAAAATGGGATTTGTCATAAATGGAATTCTCCGAGCTTATCACAACACGAGTACAGGAGAGTATTATAATAAAACCTTCTTCAAAGAAGGTTTATTTGTCGGAGCCTACTCCTCACTTGTAACCGGACAAAGAAATTTCATACATATTCAATGTCTTACAGATGTGACACTGCTTGAAGCTCACTATTCAGATGTTGTGGCTTTATTTGATGATTATCCTAAAGTAGAACGATTTGCACGTATTTTGGCAGAACAATATTTTGTGAGTAAAGAAAAAAGGGAGATAGAGTTGGTAACGCTAAATGCTACTGAGCGATATGAATTGTTTTGCAAAAATAATCCTGATATCGAACAGCGCATTCCTCAATATCATATCGCCTCTTTTATTGGTGTTACTCCTACTCAGCTCAGCAGAATAAGAGCTAAAAAATAGCTCAATTTTATTTACATATGTAAATGGATTGCAGTTAGGCCAGCCTTAAATTTCCATAAAGAGCAATTGAAATAAACATCTTTATGGAGTTAGAAAACAACAAAATAATAATTACCGGAGCTTCATCAGGCATCGGCATGGCATTGACAAATGAGTTTCTAAAATATAGAAACAACACGATTATTGCGGTTGGGCGTAATGAGAAAAAATTAATACAACTCAGTTCCCTTTCAAATAATATCATTCCATTTAAATGTGATTTGGCAGATCCATTACAGCTGGAGGAATTCGTACTATTTATCGAAAAAGAACACCGCGACGCCAACATCCTGATCAATAATGCTGGTATCCAATTCAATTACCACTTTTTGGATGAACAGCACATCACTAGTAAAATAAAACTGGAGCTCGATACAAATCTCTCTGCACCCATCGCACTTATAGGGCTTCTGCTCCCCACTTTAAAGCTTAATTATCAGCCTGCTATAGTTAATATATCATCAGGACTGGCTCTTTCTCCAAAAAAACAGGCTCCGGTTTATTGCGGTACCAAAGCTGCACTCCACATATTTACAAAATCTTTAAGGTATCAATTAGAAGACGTAGGCATACGTGTTTTTGAAATAATTCCACCACTTGTTGATACGGAAATGACCAAAGGCAGGGGCACTGGTAAGATTTCCCCTGAAGATCTAAGTCGGGAGTTCATTAAAAAGTTTAAGATAAATCAGTATGAAATCCCTATAGGAAAGGTAAAATGGCTCAAGCTTATCGGTCGATTAAGCCCATCACTCACCGATTTTATTATGAAAAAAGGCGGAGAAAATTGATACAACTTCTAAAAATAATCGCCGTTCTGGCTCTCCTATTTGCTTCAACATTTATTATTGCGAACCTTACAGGATGGTTAAGCACAGAGCAAGTTGAAATTTGGTTTCAATCAGCCGATCAACTTTCCCCTTCATCTGTAGCCATGTTGGTTATACTGCTTCTTTTTGCTGATTTATTTATTGCTGTACCGACTTTAACGATTTCAATTTTAGCGGGATACTTTCTTGGGTTTCCTCTGGGTGGTGCAAGTGCCATCATTGGTATGATCCTGGCAGGCCTTTCGGGATATGTACTAAGCTATTTCAATGGAGATTTGTTATTTAAATACCTTATTAAAGACTCTGATCGCCGCGCTGATGCAGTGTTAACCTTCCAAAATTATGGTTTCATCATGATTCTGATGAGTAGAGCTGTGCCCATTTTCCCGGAAGTTTCAGCGTGTCTGGCAGGAATTACAAAAATGAAATTTCCGCGGTTTCTTTTAGCCTGGTTATTGAGTTCTGTTCCATATGCTATCATTGCATCATATGCTGGTTCAATAAGTTCGATTGATAACCCAATACCAGCCATCTATACGGCAATATTACTATCGGGCACTTTGTGGATTGGTTGGTTTTTCTTCAGCTGGTTTCAAAGGTCAAAGCCAATAATCCATAATAATTAAAGACCTATAACCTGCACCTCAACACAGTCTTGGCCAGTAATTACCAAATGATATTTTCCCAGAATTGCAGTATTCCCATCTTTTTATCACATTAATAGACTCGTAATAGCCAAGCCGGTTAAGCGCTAAACCGTAACCCAATAATTGTAACCTTTTATTATAAGATAACGTCTACTCTTTCGACGATAAACAAAACCATGTGATACAATGATTCATAATATCCGATTCCTACAAAAAAGATTTCCAAATCAATCTAAAAATATTCTTTCAGTAATAATGGTACTGATTATTACTGCCCTTGTTATAGCTGTTGGATTGCTATTTTTATTCTAATGGTAACAAAAAAACGAAAATATATACGACTTGGATTGGGGATTTTCTGGCTTGTGGTGTTTTCCTGGTTATTTTATAATTTACAGGCTCGAAACCTGGAATCATCTGTAATGGAGAGCAACAACAAGGTACTTGTCCAAAATTTACCGAACGCCATATTATTTACACCTGTTGTCGATACCATGGGTTCCGCTTTAATTTTCTATCCTGGAGCACTTGTTGATCCAACAGCATATACTCCGATGGCAAAAACCATTGCAGAAATAGGATTTAAAACCATTATAATAAAATTACCTTATCGATTGGCACTTTTTGAATCGCAGGAAGATGAAGTATTTCAAAAAACTTTGGAGTACATAAACAGTGATTCACTGAATCGAAATTGGGTCCTAGGCGGACACTCACGAGGTGGGAAAATTGCGACAATATTTACACTAAATCATAGCAATGCTATTAATGGTTTGTTACTTGTTGGAACTTCACATCCAAGGGAGTTGAACCTTTCTGATTTAACAATCGATGTAACTAAAATTTATGGTTCCAATGATGGATTAGCCAGCGAAGAGGAAGTCAACCAGTTTGCTGTAAACCTCCCCGCTGATGTGCACCTAGTAAAAATTACCGGAGGGAATCATCAACAATTTGCAAATTATGGGTATCAACTGGGTGGTGGAACAGCCGATATCACGCGTCAAAAGCAACAAGAAATAATGATTGATGCTATTATTAAACAACTTGAAAGAGTTCAAGCCAATTAAATTATGTCAGCTATACCTGGCATAACACCCATTTGTGGGTTGGATTATTTGTTAAAGTGATGAAAGATTTAGTCACAATCCTGTCCGACCAATTTTACACTTTAGTTATTTTATTGGTAGATATCTCTTTACGAGATATATTGGTAAATCACCTGGATAGTAAGTAAATGGAAAATTGGAAAGATTGAGATAATATGAACCAGATAAATAGATAATCATCCCCCATGTACAACTTCTCATATTTTAAGGAAAAGGATCAAAACCGAATTTTGGATTTTATGAGGGAAAATCCATTTGCATTTTTGACGGGGAGCACAATGTCAGGAGATCAGGTAGCTACCCAAATTCCCATTCTGATTGAAGTGCGTGATAGGGAGCTGTTCCTTCAGGGACATATCATGAGAAAAACCCCTCATCATAAAGCTTTTTCTCAAAATCCGAATGCTTTGACAGTTTTTACCGGTCCACATGCCTATGTGAGCGCCTCATGGTACTCTAATCCGAACATGGGATCAACCTGGAATTATATGAGTGTCCATGTTCAAGGTAAAATGAATTTTATGTCGGATGAGGAACTAATCCTTTTTATGAAAAAATTAACCCTCCATTTTGAGCACGGGAATAATCAGTCCCGCACTTATTACGACAACCTTCCGGATAGCTATCTGAATAAAATGATGCCGGCTATAGTCGGATTCGAAATTAAAGCAGAGAATATTGACAATGTGTTTAAACTCAGCCAAAATCGAGATGAAAAAAGCTATCTGAATATCATTTCCGAACTCGAAAAACAAGGCGGAAATAGCACAGCATTGGCTTCCGAAATGCAAAAAAGAAAAGATGAATTATTCCCTCCGGGATCAACTTGGGATCCTAATAAATTTGACTCCTAGTCGAGTTCATCAACAATTGATATCAAGGTAGATGAAATCACAAAACAACTTCAACTTACTTCTTTAGAATTCACACACCCATGTATAGAGAATCACCAATTGCAATTACTAAGGATGAGTTCAAAAAAATTGGCTATCAATTAATCGATACCATATCTGATTTCATTGACACAATCGATGAAAAACCTGTTACCACAGGAGAAACACCACAGCAAATACAAACTGTTTTAGGTAATGCGTCATTGCCTGAAAATGGTACTTCGGTTTCAGAATTGGTTTTGAAGACTACAGATTTATTATTCAACCATTCTTTACTCAACGGACACCCAAAATTTTTTGGGTACATCACTTCATCTCCAGCACCAATTGGAGCATTGGCAGACCTATTAGGCGCTGCTGTCAATCCCAATGTAGGTGCTAATATTTTAAGTCCGATGGCCACAGCTATTGAAAAGCAGACAGTGAAATGGCTGGCTGAATTTATAGGAATTCCATCTACTTGCGGGGGAATATTAGTAAGTGGTGGCAACATGGCAAATTTTACTGCTTTCTTAGCCGCAAGAACTGCCAAAGCCCCAAAAAGCCTGAAGGAAGACGGGTTATTAAATACACATAGTGAAATGGTTTTGTATTGCTCAAAAGCAACTCACACCTGGATTGAGAAGGCGGCGGTTTTATTTGGTCATGGTACAAAAGCAATTAGATGGATACCTACCGACGTAAAAAATAAAATGAATACGGAAATATTATCACAAACAATTAAGGACGATTTACAGAATGGGAAAAAACCTTTTCTAGTAATTGGCAATGCAGGTGATGTTAGCTCAGGCGTAGTAGATAACCTATCGGAAATAGCTGCCATTTGTAAAGCGCAAGATTTATGGTTTCATATTGACGGAGCTTATG
>DLXM01000189.1 GCA_003448835.1 Bacteroidota bacterium
GATTCAGCTTCAGAATGATTCATTACAAACTCGTGTATTGTTCTGAGTTTAATTAATCGTACTCTCAAAATTTAATAAAAACAAATAATGTTCGCAAATTGCGAACCTCTTTAATTTAATCTTATTTAATAGTGTTTTTTTTGAAGGAAATCCTTACAAAGTCGGCACTAATTTCACAGATTTCCTGCTTCTATTTTAAAACATTTGAAATATCCAGCCGCAAACCTAATAGGTCATAAATAATTCCGGATAGCAAAAGCACACCTCCTTCGACTAAATCTTGGACTTCTCAAAGCCAATCATAGCTGTTTTGCGGGTTGATCCCCAATGATAATTTCCGATTATTCCCTCCTGGCGAATGACTCGATGGCACGGAATTAACCATGATATCGGATTTTTGCCAACTGCTGATCCCACCGCCCTACTGGCAGATGAATTACCTACGGCTGACGCCAATTGCTGGTAACTCGTGACCATTCCACTCGGGATTTTCAACAATGCTTCCCAAACTTTTACCTGAAATGGAGTCCCTTTTACCAACAAATGAAATGTCGGAGCCTTGACTTTGGGGTTCGGATCAAACAACGAATTCATTTTCTCAACGACATCCATAGCCACATCATCCTGTTGTATTAATTCAGCTGCAGGCCATTTGGCCTGAAACTCACCCAATACTGCTTCCCGATTCCCATCCGCAAAACTGATTGCACATATTCCACGGTCCGTGACAGCAACAAAACAATCACCAAAAAGACTTGGAGCAAATCCGTACTCAATGAGAAGTCTATCGCCACCGGACTTATACTGTGCCGGAGTGACCGCTTCCATTGTGACAAATAACTCATGAATCCGTGATGGTGACGACATTCCGACCATTTCAGCAGCAACGTGAAGATCAGGAACCGATTTAAGATCTGATTTCAGGGATTCAACGGTGAGGTATTTCAAAAACTTCTTAGGACTGATACCAACCCACTCTGAAAAAACCCGTTGGAAATGATATTCACTTTGATGTACTTCCCGTGCAACATCCATTAATGAAGGCTGATGCCGGTAGTTATCCGTCATGAATTGTATTGCTTCTGTAACTTTCTGAAACTGATCCATTCTCCTTCACTCCTTCTCTTTTTATCTCCTTCACTCCTTCACTCCCAGCCCCAATTTACCCCCTGCTTACCCAATTCTCAATCCGATTCTTGCTCACTTTAACATCCACAGTTGAAAAAACTTATCGAATCATCGTATCTTATAAACATGAACAAATCCATAAAACGCAGAATCACATTTGTTGTAATCGCTCTGATCATTTCCGGAATCGTAATCGTCGATTCGGTTGGAGTTTTTGATGAAGGACCCTATATCAAAATTCCACATGGGAATCACACCCATTACGTTCCCAGAGACCGCGATCAAAGTGTCCCACTGGATGCATTCCCTACCGAGGAACCACGTCCAGGTGAACGTATTATGCCAAATGGAACCGTTGTGCGAGAGAATCCGTAGTCGTAAAATCTTCTCGAAACAGCATCATCGCTTTCTCCAATCACAGCGAAGACCAATTATAATTTGCTGTTAAATTTTTGCGCTATTGATACAAAGAATCCGATAAACCGGACTATCGACTGACAACTTATTTCATATCCTCAATCGTGCTGTCACCGCTCCATGAAATTCTTCAAAATGCCGTTCCATCAAACGGATTTTCTCCTCAGTAGGCTTACCAAACAACTTTTCAAACTGCTCAACACCGGATTCATTCAATCCAGGTAATTTTCGCAACCATCTCCAGGCCACAGCCGGCGGAGCAACTGGCTTGCTCGTCAATGTAAAGATCGCCTCCATGAGCAATCCCGAGTAAACTGACGCCAAATACCCCTGCTTTTCAATTGATTGATATTTGATCGCTCCGATCAACTTATTCCGTGCCTCACCTAATCGGAACTGCAGATCCCGAAGCAGCTCTTTGGATGGTTGAAACGTTTCAAATCGCTCCTGTGCTTCGATTTTTAGCTCGGCAATTTTGCCATTCGGATCAATACTGATCTTCGCATCCATCATCTGATATATAAATGGACCCCCTCTGGCAATATCTACCAAAATTTCATCCTCAGTGCGCCAACGAATTTCAACTTTCTGAATACCCATGATACGCTCTGTGGTCCCATGATGATCGCGTGTCAGCACATAAAAATCGACATCAGAATATTCGGTCATTCCACCATAAGCGGCACTACCGGACAAATAAGTCCCATAAACACCCTCACCAGTGGCATAAAGATCATTGAGTTCAGCAATTAAACCATCTAATGACACTCATACCTCCAATTTGTGGAACATTTCAGACTGAAATTTAAACGCGCCATACACCATATCACCTAAAACCTCTGATGTTTAAATAAAAAAGGGTTGAAAAATCAATGAGCAATGCTTCATTTCAATCTCAAACCTTTAGTTCAGAAATATTACGGTGCAGGATAAATGTAGGTTGATTGAAGTCCTAACGGAATTCCAAGTGCCCAGTATGCCAGTAAAAATAGTGTCCAGGTTATCAAGAAAACCACCGTGTACGGAAGCATCATCGATACCAAGGTCCCAATTCCTGTATTTTTCACATATCGCTGTGCATAAACCACAACCAACGGGAAATATGGCAACAACGGTGTAATGATGTTTGAAACCGAATCACCGACTCGATATGCCGCCTGAGTGAGGTCAGGAGAAATTCCCAATTGCATCAACATTGGGACAAAAATCGGTGCAATTAACGCCCATTTCGCTGAGGCTGATCCCACCAACAAGTTCACAAATGCACTCAAAAATACAATTCCAACAATGGTAATTTGACTCGGAAGTGCCATACTTTCAAGGAAATTAGCACCTTTCAGGGCGATTAAAGCTCCAATATTAGAACTACTGAAAGCATCAATGAACAATGCACAGAAAAATGCCATCACGATATAATAAGCCATGCTATTCATCGCTTTGGTCATGGTTTTTATCATGTCCTTACTGGTTTTGAAATTACCGGACATGTATCCGTAAATCACTCCAGGTACCACTGCTATCAAGAAAATCAGCGGGACAATCATCTGCATCAAAGGCGACGAAAATGTAGTCAAACTTCCCGTATTTGGATCACGAAGTGGTGACGATTCCGGTAAAGCCCAAAACACTAAACCTACAATAGTTACAAATATAAATAGTGATGCTACCCAAAATGCATTGGACTCTTTATTTGAAATTTCTTCCATCACCGGAAGGTCATCAGCATCTGAATCTACCTTGATATGGCTTAAACGTGGTTCAATTATTTTATCAGTGATATACCAACCAACGCCCACAATCAGAATTGATGACAAACTGGTAAACAACCAGTTGTTCAACGGATTCAAGAGTATATTCGGATCAATGATCTGTGCGGCCGATTGTGTAAAACTTTGAAGCAACGGATCAATACTGGATGGAATAAAGTTCGCACTAAATCCACCGGAAACCCCGGCAAACGCTGCCGCAATTCCTGCTAATGGATGTCTGCCTGCTGCATAAAAAATCACCCCACCCAACGGAATCACCAAGACATATCCGGCATCCGCTGCTGTGTGTGATACAATAGCAACCAATATCAACATCGGAGTCAACAACATTTTTGGTGTAAAACTGAGTAGTTTTTTCAATCCGGCATTGATATAACCGGAATGTTCAGCTACTCCCACACCAAGCATTGCCACTAATACAACTCCCAATGGAGCAAAGTTCATAAAAACCCGAATCATGGATGTCATCCATAGTGCAAGTTTTTCACCCGTCAATAAATTTATAATGTTTAACGGATTTCCGGATCTGGGATCAGTCTCGCCAAAATCAATAGGCGAAAGTATTGCCGAAAACACCCAAACCAACAACATCAAAATTAAGAAGAGAATTGCGGGGTCGGGAAGCTTGTTCCCGTTTCTTTCAATCCAATCGAGCGCTTTGGTTAAAAAATTACTCTTTGGAGCCGCTTCGTCAGCATTTTGTTTTGCCATAATATGCTACCACTAAGTTCAAATTACAGGGTTATCACCTATTCGACCGTTTGAATATAGGAAATGCTTTATTCAAAATGGAACACTCATTAAAAAAATGCTTATGAACTTAACATTTCAATAAACTTTAGAATTTTTTGCCCGTACAACTTGTACAGAATCATCAGATTAAATTGTCTTATTTCTAAATATTTGACAATGTCCCAACATTTTCATGTCTCTCTCTAAAATATTCTAAGATGAAAAAAAATATACTACTAACTACAATGATGGTCTTCATGGTTGCAGGATTGATCCAAGCACAACCATCCACTGACTTAAAATATCGAAAATATCGTGTTGCTTTGGTCCCTGGTATTAGCTCAAATGGAATTGATGCCAAAGAATACACAGCTAAATATTCACTAAACCTTATTGCCGGTTATAACGGTGGACTCGACGGATTCGAAATTGGTCCCGTTAACATCAATAAACACTATTCCCGGGGCATGCAAATTGGTGTTCTGAACATCACCGGTGGTGAGATGCACGGATTCCATATTGGCAGTATTGCAAATATTTCCCGTGATGAGATGCAAGGTTTACAATTTGCAGGAATTACAAACGTAGCTGGTGGGGAACTTAGTGGGATCCAATTCGCCGGCATTACAAACGTAGCTGGTGGGAATCTTAATGGGATCCAATTCTCGGGGATTGCAAATGTAGCTGGAGGTGAACTCAGTGGGATCCAATTCGCCGGTATAACAAACGTGTCAGACGCAGAAATGTCCGGAATTCAATTAAGTGGAATTGCAAATATCAGTAATTTCGATATGCAGGGCATCCAAATTAGTGGAATTCTAAACGTTGCAAATAATAATCTACAAGGGGTTCAGCTTGCGGGTATCGCAAATGTGAATGACGGTACATCTCAGGGGCTCATTGGTGCGGGAATCATGAATTACAGCACAGGCAGTGCACAAGGGATCTACTACAGTGGTGTTGCCAATTACGCTGAAGAATTTCAGGGAGTTGCAATAGCTGGTGCAGTTAACTATAGCGGACATACACAAGGCCTTCAAATATCCGGTCTTGCAAACATAGCTACGTCTTTTCAAGGGATTCAAGTCGGTGGACTTGTGAACGTCGTTGAGTACGGACAAGGCATTCAAGTCGGAGCCTTTAACTTTGGTAAAGAATTTGAGGGTGTTCCGGTCGGACTAATAAGTTTATACGGAAATGGACGTAAACAAATTGATGTGTGGGCTGCTGATGGTGGATTTACTTATGCCGGATTCAAAACCGGGACTTATGATGTCTATAACATGATTTCGATTGGGTATAATCCAACCATTACTGAACGTGACGTTTGGGCTTTGGCGTGGTCAATCGGACTTCACAGACCCTTGGATGAAGTTTGGGAAGATGCACGATATGAAGGATATTTCCTGAACCAGGATTTCACAATCCAGCACATTCAGGAAGGCAAATACCGCGATGATCTCAATCACATCTACAGTTATAAATATTTACTCGGACGTGAATATAGCAACGGATTTTCAGCCTATGCCGGGCCAACACTCAACATGATGGTATCCAAAAATCCAAATAATGAAGATTATATCTGGTACTCACTTCATGATATCACCAGAAAAGGAAGAGAGTACAAATTCTGGGTAGGATTAACCGTTGGAATGCAATTTTTCTAATAACGGAGTGAAAATCCNNGAGTTGGTTCACATTATTTCCCGGAACCATATTCATGTTGGCACGTCTGGCATAACCTAATTGGAACTCGAGTTGTACATCTGACAAATTAATTGCTCCGGTGTACAACCCTTCCATTTCAAAATCGTGACGATCCATCGTATCAAAATAAAGGAAGTAAAAATCTTCGTTGATCCGCTGGTAACTTATCTGAAATCCATGCATCACTTTAGCTGAATACTTTCTCAGAAAAAACGTATATCCCATTGCTCCTCCGGGACCCATTCCTGACCCAATAATCTGCCCTTGATTAGAATAGCCTTGTTCGATGGTCATGTGTATGTAATAACTTCCCGGTGGACGCACAAAACCGGTCTTAGACATCGCGGTATTAGTCATTTCAGCGGTCAAAGCATAGATTTCATCATCTTTTCCGTCAAAAAGCTGTGTAATTCCGAAAGAATATGCTCTTGAGTGGTCGGGATGCGATCCCCAAAAACTACTTCCAAAATCATTCAGAGCAAATTCAAAATGTGCTTCGAACCCAACCTCAGGGTATGTCCAGCGTCCGGTTACTGATGCAATTTGATCAAATGCGTCATTAGGATCGAGCACGTTTTCGATTTTTTTCTCAGCTTTGAACCGATATAAAGTCACAAGTGGATCACCCGACAACAATTCAAAATCAGTGCCCCGCTGGATAAAAGTTCGGTTAAATCCGAGCTGCAATCCTTTGGCAAATCGTGGATTTAATCCCAAAAATAATCCCGCAAAATATCTCCAATTATTATCCGGATTATCATCAAAATAGGAGGACTCTCGCAACGCTCCCCAGCTTTGTTTGAATTCAAGATCAAATACCGGGATTCGGATGGGTTTTCGGCTTTGAATGTACAAATGTGGGAATCCAGGAGCATTTGCACTCAATAAAATAGGATTATACCAGGATGGTCCCACGCGGGTATTTTGAGTAGACACTCCAGTGCGGATGTTCCCCAGACGGACACTTACATCTGATTGTCCGGGATGAAATGATACAAACGGGTCATCCCCATATCGAATAACATAATCAATCAATTCATCGAAGGGATAGCCATACGGTGATTTTTCATATTCAGGATCAAATATTGGGTTTGTTGGCAGGTCGAATTCACGATTTTGTGAGTAAAACAAAACAGGTTGAAAGGTCACATCCAAAATTCCACGACTCCACTGAAATCCGGCGTGAACTTCTTGCGTGAGTCCACGTCCATACCATAAAGCACCATCGTTCATCGATTTTGAGTAACCCGATTTATAAGTGGATTTCACCAGAATCGAAGTTCGTCTTAAGCCGGAACGACTTGAATCACCTGAAAACCTCGACCAAGGATCAAAACTTCGCTCTAATTCAGATTCGTACTTAATTGCATCCTGAACGAACGAATAAGAGGCAGTACTATCACCACGAATGCTCATGACCCGGTGATAATCATAATCAATATATCCCGGTGTAATGACCTGAGCCTGTACATTTATTACAATCAGCACAATACCAAAAAACAACGCAAGAACTTTGAATTTAGTTAGATTCATGTGATCATCTGTAGATTATGATTCTGTTAGCATACCGTGCTCAAATTTGAGAACGACATCTGCAATGCTAAAATATCGTTCATCATGCGTAATTACTACAATCGTTTTTCCTAAAGCTTTCAGTTCGGGAAGGATTTCAAAATAGATTTTATGCCGAAATCCGGCATCCTGATTGGATGAAACTTCATCCAGAACGATGATTTCGGATGGATAACTGCACGCAAATGCAAATGCAAGACGTTCGCGTTGTCCCTGGGACAATTTTGTCGTTGAAATGTGTTCATCCTTTACATTTACATAGTTACTAATTCCAAATCGTTGAATCCAGTCGGATAGATTCTGTCCTCCGAAAGTTTCAGGTGCCAATTCGCTAAATAAATGAAAATCCGAAAACACTGATGAAAATTTTGCCCTATATGCGGACAAATTCTGATTGGTAATCTGAGTTCCCATGTATTTAATAGAACCTTGCTCTGGCGGATAAAGTCCGGTAATAACTTTAGCGAATGTAGATTTGCCACTTCCGTTATCGCCGGTGATAAATATTATTTTTTGAGCCGGAAACCTGGTTGTGACGGGTCCAAGTATAAAATTTGTGATTCCATCTTCGCGACTGTAACTGACCTGTACATTTTCAAATTCAAGTATGTTTTCTGTCTCACTGGATACTTTCTTTGCCGGAAGGTCAATTTGATTATCCGATAATTCTACCGCAGATGTGATTTCATCTTCGAGTCCGGTAACCCGATCCATCGAGATCTGCATCGCTTTGTATTCGGTCACAAAGTTCGCCATGGTCGATAGTGGAGATAGCATAAACAACAAGACTGTTAGCACACCACTAAACGCTCCCGGGCTTGAAATTCCATACTCGATTATACTATAAACCAGAACACCCAGCGCTGGAAAAAACAAAATTTCCACAGTCCGGATAGAAAAATTGAATAGTATGTTTTCTTTGAGTTTTAGGTTTTGATGAGACCGAATGAGGGGTGGAAAGATGGTTGATCGATAGTGTTTTCTCAAATATGGATTCAATTTGAGCTCTTTGAGTCCATACACCAAATCTTCGAAAAATCGATAAATATGATCATATTCCTGACGTGCTTGCTCTCCATATTGCTGGGCTCGTCTACCTAAATTCGACATCACGAAGTAAATCAATATAAAAAGTAGTACGATTGTCAGCGTGATGGCCCATGAGAGATATAACATATAAATAAAACAACCCAGGACGGTCGCGCTGGCTGTTGTAATGGCCGGAATACGATAAATCGTATATGATATTGTTTGAATATCCTCAGTTAGCACGGGGAAAAACTCGGCGCCACGTCCCTCAGCTTTGCGATATGAGACATTTAGGATATGATCTGTGACCCACTCCCGAAGATTATACAAGGCTTTGTGTGCCATATTGGATGTCAAAATAGTGGCGAGCGTGGTACAAGCAACAAAACCGATCCAGACCAACATGTAAAATCCTAAAAAACGAACAGGATCAGGTTCTTCAACCAATAACGACTGATGAATCATCCGAATTAACAGAGTTAGAAGTAATCCGGACGCAACACCTGCACTGATCGCAGCAATCAGATATTGCAAGGAAGCTTGTTTTACTAACCGGATGATATTCATATTCGGAAATTACAATCTTTGGTGCGGCACGGATTTTAGCAGCTATTTAGGATGTCGTCGGGTTAAACTGAACCACATAGAACTAAAAAATATCCATGGTTGACCGATGACGACAAAAGACAGATAAAATAATGCCCGAAATGGATTTAATGGTTTTTGAATCGCATAACGAATGTACTGACTATTTCGCTCTGACATCCCATTGAAAAAAGATGGAGTAAACATTTTACCACATTGGATTGCTCGCATCGGGAAAATTGCATAACTGGTCGTGGTGTGTTCTCTGAGGAAAATATCGACCGGTTTATATTCCCAGTCCAGTGCAGCCAGTTTGTGGGCTGTTTTAAGTGGAATTAAATAAGCATGAGTGTCGTTGGTTCGTACTTCCACAATTCCGGGAGTGGATGTCTTTTTAACGAGACGTGTATCCCAGATTATGGGTCTATGACCGAGATAAAACACTTCCCAATCATCTGATTTATTTAAAAAACTGGCATAAAAATCGAACGGTGTTTTTTTCAGGAAGACTACATCATCTTCCATAATCAGAGTGAGTTTTTTCCCTTTTGCAACGATGTCGTTCCAAACCTGATGATGTGAATCAAAACAACCCTGATCGGGTCCGTTTGGATGGCGCGCGAACGAATAAACTGTAATAATACCGGGATCTACGCCAATAGATCGAGCTATGTCGTTACATTTTTGTTGATGAAATGCCGGATCAGCATCGGTTGTTATGAGAGCAATATGGTCTAGGTTCATTCACCAAAGATAACCAACAAATACAAAT
Source organism: Bacteroidota bacterium (assembly GCA_003448835.1). Classification (GTDB taxonomy): domain Bacteria; phylum Bacteroidota; class Rhodothermia; order Balneolales; family HLUCCA01; genus UBA11400. The sequence goes on from DLXM01000189.1 coordinate 9,712, forward strand.
TACGAAGCAGTAGAATGTGATTTCTCAATCAATGGATCCATGACCCTAAACCAAAGGGGAGGGATGAGTGCAAGAAGGATCATACCAGGGTATCCGGTCGGTAATTGCGGAGAATCTTCAAACGTGCGAAGAATCTGATATTTTCTGGAGGCCACAGCATGGTGATCAGAATGCCGGGTGAGTTCAAACAAGAACATCCGGCTTAAAATATGGTCACTATTCCATGAATGGTGATGTGTCACTTTTTCATAACGACCGTTGGGTTTTTTCTCCCGCTCAAGTCCATAATGTTCTAGATAATTCACTGCTTCAAGCAGACTAAATGATAGAAACGAGACAGTGAAAAATACTATCAAGAATTCCAGACCGAACAGATTGAATACCATGTAACTAAATGCTATTTGAGCGAGACTGAACTGAATCATTTCGTTTTTAAGACTCAAATTAGACATCTTAAGTTTTGATAATCTCTCCGATTCTAACTGCCAGGCTGATATGTATTGACCAAAAATACTAGGTAAGAGAAATCCATAAAATGATTGCCCTTTTTTTGCAGAAGCCGGATCTTCATCGGTTGCAACAGTAGCATGGTGTCCACGGACATGTTCAATTGCAAAATGCATGTATAAAACACTCAACAAAAGAATCCGTCCCAGTATTTGTTCAAATTTATTGCTGCGATGTACCAATTCATGAGCAATAGTGATTCCAATGCCGCCATTACTTAATGCTATAGATAACATGGCACCTAAAAGTGCAAATCCTGAGAGTAGTTCTTGAGTGTACAAATACCCGAGAGTAATTATTAGCCCAAATTGCACCGGAATGAACATCCACAATATGAATGTATAAACATTACTTGCTTTTGCTTTGACTTCAGCATCTGCTGTTAGGTTACTTGCATCACGTCCGACGAATAAATCGGCCAATGGGATAACTAAAAAAACATAAAAAACAGGAAGCCATGTAAGGTTTCCGCCTTGAAACATAGTCCAATATACCAGGGCTGGAATTGTGTAAGCTATGAGATATCGCCAGGGTGACATGTGGCGCTGGTTTTTATGTAATGATTAAGACGACGAATACCGTTTTCGTTCAACTCAAAATGCAACGATTAGAAATAAAATCAAAGTAGTTAACTCAGGGTGATTTTAAATTCTGATATTTTTAGTGTTAACAGGATCGATTGCTGGATTGAAGTTGCTTCAGAAGTCCAATCATATAACTAAGGAGTTCTGAAACCGTTTCTTCGTTCAAACAATAACAGATCGATGTACCTTCCACATTGCCTTTGATGATGCCCGCTTCCTTAAGTTCTTTTAAGTGACGAGAAACTGTTGGTTGCGCTAAGGGTAATTCGTTTACGATATCACCGCAGATACAGGATTCTGCTCGTAACAAATATTCTACGATGGCAATGCGGGCAGGATGTCCCAAGGCTTTGAACTTATCAGACATCAAGTTCTGATGATCAGTAAATTCGGAAGTTTTTGTAGCTCCCATAGTGAGATGAGTTGATTTAAAATTGGATGTAATTATATATTGCAATATAACAATAACGAACATATCAGACAAGATTCAGAATTTGCATTATCGGACTTTAGTACATCGATTCCCATCGTTTGAAACGCTGATTTATTTAAAATTTAAGTAGTTGGACATCAATTGATAATCTAATACCTCGAATAAACCGTTTTTCCACCGACTACTGTTTTCATGATGCGGGCAAAGCGAATTTCTGTTGGATCAATCTCGATTAGATCCCGATCAACGACGACATAATCAGCTAATTTACCAGCTTCTAACGTACCCTTTTTATCTTCTTCAAAAGAGGCATAAGCTGCACTTCGGGTATATGCAGTTAAGGCGTCCTCAACCGTGACTTTTTGTTCCGGAACCCATCCATCCGGATTCGCATCATCCAGCGTTTGTCGGGTCACAGCAGCGTAGATTCCTTCAAGTGGTGTTGGCGGTGCAACAAACCAGTCACTACCAAATGCTACAACGGCGCCTGCATCCAACAAGGATTTGAATGCATACGTAGTTTTAATGCGTTCCGGACCAATAACTCGTTCTGCCCATCGACCATCATCTATAGCATGATATGGTTGCATACTTGCGATCACTTCCAAATCAGCAAATCGCTGAATATCATCCGGAGCAATGTGTTGAGCATGTTCGATTCTGAATCGACGATCTTTTGGACCATTTTCTTCCAGTATGCGAGCAAAATTGTCTAATAAAAATCCGTTTGCTTTGTCGCCGATCGCATGAATCATAACTTGCAATCCGGCTTCATCAGCTGACTTTGTCCAAGTGTATAGGTCATCTTCTGTCGAAACAAAAAATCCGGAATCTCCCTGGGTGTCCGTATAAGGTTCATGAAATGCAGCTGTATGAGACCCCAGAGACCCATCCACAAAACCTTTTAATCCACCGATTTGGATCCACTCATCCCCTTTGCCTTGCTCATCAACCATCGTTTTAACCCGCTCCCATCGACTCAAAGGCATAACCCCATAATATCGTGTAATCAATTCACCTCGCTCATGAGTGCGTCTGATTCCATCCAACTCTGCGGACATATCATGTACTGATGTCACTCCGTTGGAGGCCACATAATTCATCGCCGCTTTAAGTGCCCGGTCGATTTCATCCGCGGAAGCCTCCGGAATATGGGGATAAATCAATGACTCCGCATTATCTTTAAATATTCCGGTCAAACGACCATCCGAATCCCGAACTATGCTACCACCATCAACATCAGCCACATCATTTGAAATTCCTGCAAGTTCAAGTACTTTCGAATTTGCCAGGGACATGTGTCCGTCTAATCGAGTTACAAACACAGGGTGATCCGGAGTCAATTCGTCGATCCAATCTCGATGAGGCAATTCACCACCCCAATTTTCATGGTCCCAATCCCCGCCAAGAATCCAGGTTCCAGCAGGAACGGTCTTAGCAAAATCTCCAATTCTGGATGCAAATTCTTCAGGAGTCTTGGCATCGCGTAACTGCACCGACGCTAAATTCATCCCACCTTGTAAAAAATGCACATGCGTATCGATGAATCCGGGTGTTATAAATTTGCCGTAGGACTCTTCTACATTTGTATTAATACCTCGAAATTCAAGTATCTCATCGTTTGATCCAACACCGAGAATGACATCTCCTTTGATTGCCATTGCTTGTGCAAAGGGTTGATCCGGATTTCCGGTCCAGATTCTGGCATCGGTTATAATTGTGTCGGCAGTTCTTTGATTACCACAACTCGAAATCAATATCACGTAGAAAAGAAAACTTACATTTCGAAATAATTTGAACATAACACTCAGATTAATTGATGGATAAAGACTTTGACATTGTATATCAACAAAAATAACATCGATCCAACCACTTCAACCACTTCAACCAACAATCTACTTAATCCACTGCAAATAGAAAAAAAGTAGATTATTTGTTTAAACAAACGTATTTTACATTTCTACTTTAAAATAGGAAATATTATGGAATTAGGTGTATTTACATTCGTTGACAACACCCCAAATCCACAGACCGGAAAAACATTATCGCCGACAAAACGTCTGCAAAATCTGATGGAAGA
>DLXM01000254.1:0-6841 GCA_003448835.1 Bacteroidota bacterium
AATAGTACACTCCGCTGGACAATTGAGCTGCGTTGAACTGAACCTGATGGTGTCCGCGCATATATGATTCATTTGTAAGTGTGGATACCAATCGTCCGGTAATATCATAAACTGAGACATTTACATGGGCATTTTCCGGTAAACTAAATGGTATTACTGTTGTTGGATTAAACGGATTCGGATAGTTACTGTACAACTGCATTGTTTCAGGTAGCTCACCCTCAGCAAATTGATCTATACTCACCGGGACCGAAACTTTGGCAACAATTTCAAAAAATAGCTTCACCCCATTGTTAGATAATTGAGTCCAAGCTTTATCCATTTGAGACCATTTTCCATCCCATAATTCCCACACTTCAGGTACCGCGACTCCTAGTGTTGGCGTTGAAGTTATTCCAAATTTGTCCTCATCAACAGCCGTATATGTTCCAAACTCAATTGCAATAAAAAATGAATTGGATGGCGGTGAGAATTCATTAGGAAGAGTATGTGTCACGAGACTTGCTTCACCATTATATGCCGTTACCGGAATTGAGGAATAGGGAATAGTTGCAGTATAAAATGCAGTACCCTGCGGACCGGTAGTGGTTGAACCGTTGTACAATTTCAAAGTTAAATTTCCATTGGCACCTGCTTTTCTGTGTGATACCCAGAATCGAATGGCATCATAAGAAATCACCGATTCGCTGTTTGAAATTGTAATTAATGATGCCTTTGCCGCATCTTGATAACTATCTGTTCCTGTGAGAAATCCATTTTCAGGTGTTCCGTCATCATTAACAGTAAATAATCTTTTTTGTGCACCCGCATCATACGTTCTGAATACTTTCGTTTCGACGGTTTCGGCAGGTTGTTCAGCGTCAGCAGCTGCTTGAACAGCAGCCAGAGCATTGACTTTACCGTTTCCGGTAGAATTATTAGGCTGATTCCCGGTAAAGGAATCCATTCGGGCGGTTTCGGACAATATTTCCAATACTGCATCATAATCCAAAGTCGGATTCGCTTGCAACATGAGAGCTACCACTCCGGCTAAATGTGGTGATGCCATGCTGGTCCCCTGTGTCAACATGTATTGTCCACCCTGAGCAACTGAATTTTCAGTCACACCACCTTCTTCGTTTGAGTTATTTCCATGAATTGTCAAATGCGAGGACAACACCGAAGTAATTTTTTCACCTGGAGCCATGATATCAGGCGACATTCTTCCATCACGTGTTGGACCTTTACTACTAAAAATCGATCTTTCACCAAATGTTGGTTCGACAGTACCTTCGCCTGACGGATTAGGAATTCGGGAACTCCACCCATCACCGTTCATGTCAGTCCATCGAGTACGGGTTACATACGACCCAACTGATAATACTTTTTCAGCTGTGGATGGAGCACCAACCGTCTGATCGGTATTACCAGGCATTTCAGTGACATCATCAAAACCGATTTCCCATCCATAAAACTCTCCGCCATCAATCCACATATCTGCACGTCCACCGGTACTGGATGATTGGATTAATACACTCCAGACATATTCTGACAAATCTACATTTGTATCATCATCTGTGATTAACATTTCAAATCGCCCATCTCCGTTCCCCGGATCTTCAGTTGTGGTTCCATCCGCATAATAATATCCGATGGTTTCGTTACCGATTTTCACAGCAACGGAATTCATAGCCCCTACAATCTGCCCGGCATTAACCGGATCAGTAACCCCCTCGAATTCCAGATCTCCATCGTTTGTAATGCTATAGTAACCAAATCTAACCCATTCAATAGCACCTTTGTCGTACCATAATTGTATCCAGTTTTCATATGCATCAACAGGATCTATTAAGGTTTCATAAAGTGTGTTGGGTGCTAAATTTTTCCCGGCATGGATAAAATCATACCCTTCATTTCCGGCCGCTGCCACAATAATCCGTCCCGGACCAGTTAGTTCACTCAAAAATGTTTCATAACCCGAGGAACCATCCAATGGCCCCCAGTTCCCGCCTAGTGACAAATTGACCACTGCTGGTTTGCCCATTTCTTCGGCTCTATCAAATATCCAATCCACACCAAACATGACATCCACATCACTGAATCCACCATCACTGATGTCATCACGAATACCTTTTATGGAAATAATATCAGCATTTGGAGCCACCCCAATGTAAGCTGGATTCACTTTTCCACCCAACGCTGCGGTACCGGCTACATGTGATCCGTGTCCACCACCACCATCACCATCACGCTGAGTTACGCCACCCGGATTTGAATCGATCTGAGCTTTTGTCCAGATATCGTTTGTTCCATCCGTTTTCATATCCATCAAATACTGGATACGTGAATTTCCTGTCCCATTACTGAAATCAGGATGACTAAAATCGATACCCGTATCAAGGACACCAACTACTACCCCATTGCCTCGATATTGTTGGGATAATCCGCTACCTGAATGGACCAAAGTCACTTTAGTATCTTCCAATGCATTATCATTCAATGGCTTTCGTTTCATGGCCGCTTCCATATAACGAACTGATCGATCCATCGATATTTCCTGTAATCGACTAGCCGGGGCACGTCCAGCAATAATTCCATTTCGACTTACTACTTCAACAAATCCTAAATCAGAAAGTGCTGCTATTGAATTCCCATTATCGGCACGCAGAATAATATCCACCATCGGATCGAGTGAATTTACGTCATCAACCACAACCGGAAGTGACTTCCATTGAGGAGAATAACCTGCAATTCCTTTTTGCGCTTTGTTTGCAGTCCAGATCACATATCGAATCATTGGATCGGTTTTATGCACAAAATCCGGCACAAATGACTTGAATTGCGACTCGGTGTTTTGCAACATTTCAGCTTTTTTTGCTGCTGAACTTTGGTCAAAACTTCGAATATTCTGAGCACTTAAATCGGGTATCCATAAACATAAAACGAGTAAAATGCTGAGAACATTTAACTTGTTCTGTACATAGTTTTTCATGAGTCGAGAGTATTAATTGTTGAGGGGTTTTCTGGTCTGGCTTAATGTAATTTCAAGTACATCGTCGTGCTGATCCAACTCTTTTATGACATCCGGATGCATCCGGGCACTAAGAATAGAACCGTTTAACAATACTTGCTGAGAACCGGATTCTTTTATGAAATTTATGAGCAATGAATCAGGAGGAACACTAAATCGAAGTATTACTGGTATCAGTATTGAGTTTGAATCAGTTACTGATTCAGTTAACATTCTTTTAAGTGCAAGGTCTATTTTTTCAGAAGTGACAAACGAGTTTGTAGAATTTGAATCCATTTCAGACTCTGTCATTTCCATATCTGTAGTTGGTGGTTCGGAATTTGTTTCTGTATTATTTTTTACGCAACCAAAAGATGTAATAATCCCAAAGATGCATAAAAATATGACGACTGAATATTTCAAAATTACTTCCTTTTAAATTTGTCCGCTAAAATTTGTCCGCCAAAAAGTGTACCCAATTCATATCTAAAATAGTGTACTTTTAGGGTTAAATCATAGTTTTTAAATTTCAAAGTTGGTAAGAAAATGATACATCAATGTTAACTTTCTGTTAACATATTTTTTTGTAATTTTGGGCGTCCGAAGAATTAGACTGTTAGCAATCATATTGAAATACATCCGGATCATTAATTCCTGATGATCTCAGTGTATTATTATTTAAGCTTGGTAATCTCGACACCCTATTATTTTTTATGAGTTACACATTTTTTGACTTCCTCCAACTCATCGGATCACTTGGAATTTTCATTTTCGGGATGAAAATTTTCAGTGACGCTCTTCAAAAAGTAGCCGGAAATAAACTTCGTGGAATCCTGAAAGGGATGACTCAAAATAGATTTGTGGGAGTTCTTACCGGTTTCGGGACAACCGCAATTACTCAATCATCTTCTACTACGACAGTGATGGTAGTGAGTTTTGTTAACGCCGGACTCCTTACATTCGTTGAGTCGACCGGTGTTATCATGGGTGCCAATATTGGGACCACAATCACCGCCTGGATGGTATCAATTTTTGGATTCAAATTTCAAATTACTCCCATTGCGATCAGTGTAATTGGAATATTTTTCCCTTTTTTGTTCTCAGGAAACGCCAAATTGCGGAATGTTGCTGAGTCCATGATCGGATTCGGTATCCTGTTTATTGGACTTGAATTCATCAAGAATGCTGTTCCTAATATCTCAGATAACCCTGAAATGTTTGAGTTTTTAAACAGTTTCACTGATTTTGGATTTTGGTCCACTATCATTTTTGTGCTGATTGGGACGGCATTAACTCTTCTTACCCAATCATCTTCAGCCGCAACTGCCATTACATTGGTCATGTTATTTGAAGGGTGGATTAATTTCCCGATTGCAGCGGCTATGATTTTAGGAGAAAATATTGGTACAACTGTTACTGCAAATATTGCTGCATTAGTTGGAAATGTCCACGCCAAACGTGCTGCCAGATTTCACTTTTTCTTCAATGTTGTGGGGGTGGTGTGGATGTTAATTGTAATTACGCCGTTTCTAACAGGAATTGATTATATCATCACAAGTATAATTCCAGATAGCCCGTCTATTTTCCTTGAGACTCCTGAGGCACGTACCAATGCCACGTTAGCGCTGTCGTTATTTCACACATTGTTTAATGTGATTAACGTAACCGTATTGTTTGCATTCGTACCGTTATTGATACGTTTAGTTGAGCGTATCCAACCTGAAAAAGGTGGTGAAGAGTCCTTCAAACTTGAATATATCAATGCCGGACTCATGTCCTCGCCAGAACTATCGATCGCCCAAGCCAAAAAAGAGATCGCGTTATTTGCCAAAATCATCGAAAAAATGCATTACAGCCTTACGGGACTCATGTTCAAAGGTGATAAAAAACGCAGAAAATTCATCGAAAAAATGATGAAACGCGAAGAAATTACGGATCGTCTCGAGATTGAAATCGCAGAATACCTGCTCAAGATTTCAGAAAATGCGAACCTAACTTTGGAAGGAACTCGCAAAGTTCGAAACATGCACCGTATAATCAATGAACTAGAGCGCCTTGGTGACTTATACTATCAACTTTCTAAAGTCTTTGAAAGAATGATTGATGAGGAACAAGAATTACCGGATGAAGCTCTCGAAGAAATCAAACAAATGATGAATTTGGTGCACGAAGCAATTTCAATGATGAAGGCAAATCTGGATGAAATTGATTCTGAAAAAATTTCTATGGCTAAAGCGTATCAGCTTGAAGAACAAATTAACGGACTACGTGATAGTCTGCGAACCAAGCACTACGCACGTCTGGAAAATTCAGCTTATACCCTGAAAATGGGAGTCGGCTACCTCGACGTTCTCAATCGCCTTGAAAAAGTGGGCGACCATATTATAAACGTGAGTGAAGCGGCGTCGGACAAGAGCATTAAAGAGTTTAAAGCTACACTTTGATCAACACTAAATTTTAAAATGTTGTTACCCCATCTTTTGATCATTTTTTAAAATGACATTTGATGATTAGAGTTATGATTTACTTGATTGGATAGTGTTAAATTTGTTCACAAAAAAGACATAAAGTGTATCTGTAACACCCGCCAGATACTCAGTGCAATCTCTGACAAGTCTAAAGGCAGTAGCGATCACGTTACTGCCTTTTTTTATATTACCCCTTCGGTTGTTTCCCGAATAAGCTGGTCAACTACAGATTTCATGGTACCATTCTTTTCAAAACACCTGAGCTGGCGATCAGCCGAATTTCCCGTCGATAAAATATACTGGATATACGACACCTCTTCACGAATCCCGACTTCATCCAACACATCATCAACAAACGTCAGCAATTCAAAGATCAATTTTTTGGCATCAACTTCCTTTTTCTTACCTAAGTCAAGTAGTTTACCATTGAGTCCATATCGCACCGCCCGCCATTTGTTCTCCTGGATGAGCTCTTTACGATACACCCTCCAGGACATATTATTCCGACGTAATTTTAGCAATTTTGCCACCAGAGCAACTTTTAGTGCACAAATCGCTATCGCTTCATCTACTTTTGTACATACATCCGTAATTCTGAATTCCAGAGTCGGATATCTCGGAGACGGACGAAGATCCCAGCGTATTTTGGTGGGCTCGTCAATACAATTTGTTTTCATCGCCACATCGATGTACTCCATATAATCACCCCAGGACCGCAACATTGGCGGAATTCCGGTACGGGGCAGAGCTTCAAATACTACGGATCGATACGATTGGAGTCCGGTATCATACCCTTCCCAAAATGGTGAACTAGCCGACAACGCCAGTAAATGCGGACAAAAATAACTCAGCTGGTTCATTAAATCGATTCGTAGATCATCATCATCAATGCCGATATGCATATGCATTCCACAAATCAGTAACTGACGGGCCAGGACCTTATTCTCTGTCACCAGACCCAGATATCGCGTGCGTTCAGTAATATTTTGATTTGCCCATTTCGAAAAAGGATGTGTCCCGGCAGCAATAATGGCCAGACCATGTTTTTGAGCAACTTCGTGCACTACTTTTCGAGCATGAATAATCTGTGCACGTGCTTCATGAATCGATTCACAAATTGGTGTAGCCACCTCAACCTGACACTGAAGCATCTCGGTCGTAATGTGATTCCCTAACTTATCGACCCCATCTTTGATAATATTTTCGACTGCAGAGCTTAGTTCACCCGTTTCCGGGTCCACAATCATATATTCTTCTTCGATCCCTATTGAAAAACTATTCGGTTTTTTTCCCATACGTCCCATACATGTATTGACTGGATAAAATGATTTTCACCTCAAAGAATGAGAATTCAACTCAAAAAGCAATAGAGAATGCCGAAAGT
>DLXM01000254.1:6874-10470 GCA_003448835.1 Bacteroidota bacterium
ATTGCACGATCGGCCATTGCATCTACATCCCCTAATTTGCACACATAACCGGTTTCCCCATCTCGATTTAACTCGGGAAGTCCACCGACATCAGAACTAATAACCGGGACACCACAGCTCATCGCTTCAAGAGCGGCCAGTCCGAATGTTTCGGATGCAGATGGCATCATAAAAATGTCGGATAAGGACAAGATGTCTTCTACATTATCTTGCTTTCCAAGGAATCTAACATGCTCACAAGTGCCCTGCTCACGACAAAGTTGCTCCACAATCGGGCGCTCCGGACCATCCCCCACAAACAACAGTTTAGCTTTAATCCCGCTGGCTAATACTTTAGCAAACACTTCAGCAACATCAGATACACGCTTCACTTTTCGGAAATTACTTACGTGCGTGATTATTTTCTCACCATCTTGGACCACTGCTTTTCGGTAATGCTCTTTTGAGGTTCGTTTAAACCGATCGAGGTCCACAAAATTTGGAATCACTTCGATTTTTTTGTCAATTTCGAACCGCATGTAGGTTTCGTCACGTAAGTAACCGGATACCGCCGTAACTCCATCACTTTGATTGATCGAAAAATTCACAACCGGTAAATAACTTGGATCTGATCCAACGATCGTGATATCTGTCCCATGTAATGTGGTTATGATGGGCACATGAGACGCCTTTCCACCTAAAATCTGTTTTGCCAGATATGCGCTGGTCGTATGAGGAATCGCATAATGAACATGTAATAAATCCAGTTTTTCATACTCAATCAGATTTACCATGTGACTTGCCAATGCCAGATCGTAAGGCGGAAATTCAAATAATGGATATGCATTAATCGACACCTCATGAAACGATATATTCGTGTCGAATGCATCCAGACGCTGTGGACGAGCATAACTCATGAAATGAACGTTGTGTCCTCTTTTGGCAAGGCCTTTACTCAGTTCAGTGGCTACAACGCCACTTCCACCGTAAGTCGGATATCCTACAATTCCGATATTCATGAATCCCCTTTTGTTGGATTTAAATCAAGTAGCGACAATTTTTGTCCGCTTTCTTTCGTTTGAAAATTGTCGGAAAGGCAATGAACAAACTGGTAATAACATACAATAAGTTACCTATTTGTTCAGACGATTTTCGAACAAAAATCGTTCCATTGTCAGAACTTGCGAACTCAATACGTTATCATCATTTTATGGCTTTTTTTGTATCTTACTGCACTAATTAAGCAACATTAAAAGCTAATTCTAAGTCATCTTTTATGTCAGGACATTCCAAATGGGCAACGATTAAGCGCAAAAAGGCAGCTAATGACGCGGCCCGATCAAAAGTATGGACCAAAATCATTCGCGAGATCAGTGTTGCAGCACGTGATGGAGGTGGGGATCCATCCGGAAATCCACGACTTTACCTGGCTGTTGAAACCGCTAAAGCGGCGAATATGCCCAAAGACAACATCGAACGAGCTATCAAAAAAGGTGCCGGTGATGATAAGGATGGCAGCACGTTTGTGGAATTACTTTACGAGGGATATGGTCCCGGCGGAATTGCATACATCGTAGAAGCCACATCCGATAATGTAAACAGAACAGCAAGCGAAGTTCGACACAGTTTCTCCAAATACGGAGCGAGCCTAGGGACCAGCGGGTCTGTTTCATACATGTTTAATCGATTAGGTGTGATTACGGTGCCAATTGACGGACTGGATGAAGATGAATTCACACTTGCAGCGATTGAAGCCGGAGCCGAGGATATCAAAACAGACGAAGATTATTTTGAAGTCCGCACGAAACGCGAAGATTTATTTGAAGTGCGGAATGCGCTGGAATCGGCCGGATACAAAATCGAGAATGCTGAACTCCAGTACATTCCAGAGACCCTGGTCAAAGTAGATGAAGAAACAGCGATGGGAAATTTTCGTCTAATGGAAAAACTCGAAGAAAATGACGATGTTGCCAACGTTTTCAACAATATGGAAATGGATGAAGCAACCATTGCATTCGCAGATAAACTCTAATTAATCCATGAAATACTTAATCTTTCTGTTAATCTTTGTGATGTCAACCGACGGTGCTCGTCGGGCGAATGAGGCTTATGAGAAAGGTGATTATGCCGGAGCCGAACAAGCTTATCTTGAGGCTATCAAAGAAACTCCTGATGATGCCCGTCTATATTTCAACCTTGGAAATGCCCTCGCACAACAGGGGAAATTTGATGAAGCTGTGACTGCTTTCGAAAAATTCAAGGGTATGTCCGATAGTCCCGAAGATCGATCAAAAGCCGATTATAACATCGGAAATATTTACGGGAATCAGGAAAAATGGGATCGGGCTGCCGATCAATTCCGCCAATCTCTTCGCCAAAATCCGACCGATCCCGAAGCCAAGTACAACTATGAATTGGCTAATCGTCTGTTACAGGAACAACAACAGCAGCAACAGCAAGACCAGGATCAGCAAAATCAGGATGAAAATTCTGAAGGAGAGCAACAACAGTCTGACCAACAGCAGCAGGAAGGCGATCAGGATGAACAAGACCAGCAACAAAACCAACAAAATGAGAGTCAGGATCAACAAGGTGGCGATCAACAACAACAAGAACGTCAGCAAGCACAATCAGACATGACCGAAGAAGAAGCTGACCGTATCCTCAATGCCCTCGACAACAAAGAAAAAGACCTCCTGAAAAACTACCATAAAAACAAAGTGCCATCCAATATCCGTCATGCGAAGAACTGGTAATGTGCTCATTTTTTTATCGTTTCTGGCATTATTTTGCACCTCTGCAATCAATGCATTTGCCCAATCGGATGTGGATGTCTCTGCAACCGTTACGGAATCACAAGTTTTCCAAGGTGAACGAATAAATTTCAACATTGTGGTCAGCGGTAATAATTTTCGGAATGTTGGCCGACCGCAGCTGACATCAGAATTTCCCGGTTTCACACTGCTCTCTCCGCAACCATCTACGTCAACCAGCTATAGCATCGTAAATGGAGTTGCCAGCCGGAGTTATAGTTACGTTTATACCCTTTCAGCCAACACGCCTGGGAATTATACATTACCGTCAGTTGTCATAGATATTGATGGAACTCCATTCAGAACTAATCCGGTGGATGTAACAATTATTACCAGATCAAATTCGAGTAGTAATGGGTCTTCCAGTACCCAGCCTGATGTTTTTATTAAAGTTGAATTATCTGACACGAATCCTGTAGTCGGACAACAAATCACCGCTGATCTTGTGCTTTATTTTAGGGCTCCACTTGAAATCGTGTCATATCAGCCCAGTAGCAACTGGTCAACCGATGGCTTCTGGAAAGAACTCATGAGCGACGGGTCAAATCCGCGGGCAGAATCTGTAATTATTGGAAATGAGCGTTTCCGTCGGGCAGTGCTTTTAAAACATGTCCTTTTTGCAAGCCGTGCAGGAACTCTAACTGTAAGCGAAGCAAATGTATCGGTGACCGTTCGTAATCCTTCGCGATATTCGGATCCATTTAGTTCATTTTTCGGGGGATTTGGCACAAATCAACGAAATGTGGACCTCAAATCTGATCCCGTCCGTGTAACTGTGCGTCCTTTACCCCAAACTGATGCACG
>DLXM01000101.1 GCA_003448835.1 Bacteroidota bacterium
CAACGGTTGCTGTTAAATCAATGAATGCTGATAATGGAAAATTTGGTTTGGCCAGCCTTCAAATGGGACATTCCTATGAAATGAGCTTTGGTAGTTTTGGTGGACAAATGTACAATCAAAATATGTACACGAACACTGTTACCATGCAATTTAATGAAAAAATGGCCGGTAGAGTCGATGTTGCCTTCGCTCACTCTCCTTTTGGTTCAGCACTTCCCGGAATGAATCAAACCGGACGGGTCTTTATCAGAAATGCAGAGTTTAATTATGCGATTAATGATAAAACGAACATCAGTTTTCATTTTAGCCAAAATCCAAATGCCATGGGGTATTATGGTGGACCATTTGGGGGATCGGGTTACTCACCCTACTATAGCCGTAATCGATTCAATCCATATAATCCCTACTAAACCTGATTAATGCCCCAACAACGGAAGACTTCTGAGCCCAGAAAAGGTCTATTAGTCAATATTACTATTGGATTTTTATCCATAATTCTAGTTGTATTAATTTATGCGCTCGTTACCAGAATTATCATCCCACGTATAGAAAATCAGCGTGTCGATGCATCCTCACACCTCATCAGCGAAGTCATTCAAATTCAGGTACTAAACGGGTGTGGAGTCTCAGGAATCGCATCATCGTTTACCGGAAAACTCCGACGAAGTGGATTCGATGTGGTAGAATCCGGAAATTTTGAGACTTTTAATGTCCAAAAGACATTTGTTATCGACAGAAGTGGTAACTTAGAAAACGCTCGCAGAGTGGCCAATGCATTGGGCATCAGTGAAGAAAACATAATCAGAGAAGTTGCAACCGGATTTTATCTGGATGCTACCGTGGTCATCGGATTCGATTATGACCAATTAAATCTACAGTAAAAGTGAATAAATGAGTGAATTTGTAAATATCGCACCTATTGATAAACCAAGCGCCGATGAACTTATTAATGCGATTGGCGAAGCCCTTCTATCTAAAAAGGCAGAGAATATCCTTAAACTTGATGTGCGAAAACTAACAACCTTAACCGATTATTTTATCATCTGTCACGCAAACTCCGACACTCAGGTCAAAGCTCTGGCTGATGTAGTTGTTGAAGATGTAAAAAATAACTTTGGTGAGCGGGTCTGGCGAAAAGAAGGTCACACTACTAACCGATGGATAGTTTTGGATTATGTAAATGTTGTAGTTCATATTTTTCTGCATGATTTACGCGAATATTACGGTATTGAACGCATGTGGAGCGATGCTGTTATTTCTGAAATTAAAGACTAAGTTCGTTTATGGCTGTGCACAAAATTCTGATTACCGAACAAATTGATCAACGTGCAATTGATTTTTTGTCTGAGCAAGGATTTGAGATTTCAGTTGGTACACGCGGGAAACTTAACACCGAAGATGCATTGATAGAGGCACTTCATGATTGTGATGGTGCTATTACAATGTTATCGAATCCTATTTCACGTCGGGTTATGGAGTCTTGTCCAAATGTTAAGGTTTTTGCGAATTATGCTGTTGGATTTAATAATGTAGATGTTATTGCGGCTAAAGAATTAGGCGTTAGAGTTAGTAATACTCCCGATGTTCTCTCTGAAGCGACGGCCGATATCGCCTTGTCTTTACTTCTTGGTGTTTCTCGCAAGATCGTGGAAGCAGAATCTGATCTTCGGAAAGGTAAATTTGATGGTTGGCATCCGAATGGATATGTAGGAGTTGAGCTGTTTGGGAAAAAAGCAGGTATGATAGGCATGGGTCGCATTGGGAAGGCAATAGTAAGACGACTAAAAGGATTCGGAATTACTACACTTTATCATAATCGAAATAGAATTGACATCCAGACTGAACAAAATCTTGATGCTACTTTCACTGCAGACCTGGATGAAATGTTAACCAACATAGATTTTCTGTTTCTAAGTTGTCCGTTGACTCCTGAAACACACCATATCATAAATGCCTCCAGATTGTCGAAATTAGATCCAAAGGTAATCATCATTAATACAGGTCGTGGACCACTGATTGACGAAGCCGCACTGGCAGAATCACTAATTGATGGCAAATTAGCTGGTGCCGGATTAGATGTTTTTGAGAGAGAGCCTGAGATTCATCCTTTGTTATTAAAAGCACCAAACACGCTACTTCTACCTCATATTGGTTCAGCTACCCGCGAAACCAGATTTAACATGGCGATGCTGTGTGCTAATTCGGTGCTGAAAATTTTAAGAGGTGAGAATCCAAATCTCATTTCGAATTTGATTGCTTAGTTATTATACTAGATATTATACTAGAAGAGTTAACTTAGCTGTTGTCATGTTGATGAGCAAAAACCAAAACTTAGTTTTGTGTGTGAAATCTTAATCTAGTTATCATTTGAGCTTTGATTCATCCATAGTAAATCTTAAAGTCGCTTTTCTTGCGATTGTGATGGTTATTTGGGGGGTTGCTGAATTTAGCATGCATACCTTCAGACCTAATACAATTCAGCGGGAAAATAGAATTGTAACATCTTTTAAGAAGACTACTGATACAATCTGGAAAACTCATGAAACACTTCAGATTGAAACCACACAGTTATCCAGGCACCTTCAAACAATATTTCTGGCTCATCAGGATAAAGATTCGATATCTACACAACAGAACTTGATAGACATTATGGAGTCTGCAGATTCCAGCAAGGATTGGGTTGTAACCAGAAATAATCAGGTATTTTGGTGGTCAAAAAACGTAACCCGAGACCTGATTAATGAAATAACTCAGAATAGATCGGTATTGTACACTGATCAATTAGGTGTTTACATAATTTCTACATCAAAATTTACAATTTCGAACGATTTATGGTCGATATCATCAGCCTCAAAAATATTTGAAATTGCTAACCCTGACTCCAGATTTGGAGATGTGTATCAGTCCTCAAATGCATCTATTTCAAAATTAAATCCAACCCCATTCTATCTTGAAGGTAGTCCTGATTTACTACCATTTGATCACCGGTTTAGTATTATCAGATTACATGCTGATGCAACAACCGGACATCTTGCACTTAGTACTTTGGATCCCGAAGTAAGAAATTATATGGATCCGTTCCTGATTTATACGATTCGATCTATATTTTTTGTCCTCGTAATTATCATCTTAATTCAAATATTTCGATTAGTATTACCGTACGATAATACCTGGCGATCTATTTCATTAAGGACATTGTTCATAATATTTATGGGATGGTCGGCTTTAAAACTTGAAATCATAGCATTTTGGGTTCATTTTTTAATACTTGATTCATTACCGGATGAGATTGGTTCAGATGAGAATGCAATCAATTTTATCTGGTTGACGGCAATGTTTATACCATTTGCACTGCTAACTTACAGAAAATTATCCATCGACCGTTTTTATGATAATAGCACAATTTACAGCCGGACTTCGTTAATCATTTTTGCAACTGGCATGACCTTCGGCGGACTATATTTTCTACTTTCTGAATTTTTGGGATATATGTCGAATGGTCTACTATTAGATCTTTCAGTCACTTCGTTGATTATCAAAGATCCTTTGTCACTGATTCATTTCATATTCAGTGCCTTTGTATCAACATTGGTCATGATTACCATCGCAACAGTTTCATACCTTTTTAGATCAATTAAATATCATATCAAAACCATTTTGTTGCTATTAGTAGCAGGTTATTTATATGCATATCTGATTCTGGTAGTTATGTATTTGAATGAGTTACAAAATCCTGTTTTTGAAAGCCTCTGGGTGGCTTCAGCTTTTGTTATAATACTCGGAATTATATCCTGGATTCACACGAGCAAACGAAACGAAGACACTATTTCAATCGTGAAAGCCGGTTTGTTGATGGCTTTGTTTTTATTCTTGTTTTCAATTCCATCATTTTACTGGAACCAACAATTGCAATTGGATGACCTCCCGGAATTAATTATCGGTTCATTAAAATATGCGTTGTTATGGATGGTTACCGGATCTTTGATGTGGGCGGTTTTCAACTGGTTTTCAGACAAAAAAGTGGGCATTGTTAATTCAAATGAATCTGTTCTATCAGGGAAATCAGACCTATTCTACTTGGGTTCGATAATAGTATTAGTTTGCTTTCACATCGGATTATCTCATGTAATGCTGGATCAGGTAGAAAGTAAAATCCATTCCGATTTTAATTCTGAATTAAGAAACAAACAGTCTATCACACCTGAAGGATATTATACTTTAGACGAATTCGGGTTACCAAAATGGAACCCAGTTACAAATGAAACTCTATCAAACAAGGTGCTGGATTATTCAATTTATTCCAGCTTAAAAGAATCTGATTCTGATGTCGTTCTAAGCTGGGAAACATCCACCAGATTTAATCAAGCTTTGACAGCACATTGGACCGGAAATTTACCGGATTATGAGAATCCCGTGATTTTCAAGCAAACTAATCGCAATTTTGCACGTATATTTGGGGCACAATTTTCGGATAGCTTTATCCTGATTACCCTCTTTTTACTTTTTATTAATCTGTCTCTGTATGTAATTAACAGGTTCAGACGTAGCAACTAAATGTTCAAGAAATTTAAAGATCACGCTTACAGACTTCGACTTAAAGAAGAGCTGAAACTATTACTGCAGATTGGTATCCCGGTTATCATTGGAAATTTGCTTCAAACCTCAATGAGTGTTGTTGATACAATCATGGCTGGTAATTTGAGTCCGGTGGATCTTGCAGCCGTTGCTGTAGGAAGCAGTATTTTTATGCCCATATTTATACTGGGTGCCGGGATCTTAATGGCGGTGAGTCCAATTGTTGCTCAACATTTTGGTGCCGGAAATCATGCCCAAATTGGAAAAACTACCCGCCAATCTCTTTGGCTGGCTATTATGATATCAATTCCGGCAATTATCGTGCTGAGAAATATGAATTTTGTGTTAGAATTGATGTCGGTTGAACCGGAAATCATTCCATTAACGCTTGGTTATTTGGATGCCATTTCATGGGGAATTATGCCATTATGTTTATATATAGCCCTCCGCCAATTCAATGAAGGGATTTCGATCACTAAACCGGCTATGTATATCTCATTGCTCGGATTATGTTTCAACGTCATTGGGAATTACACCTTGATGTACGGAAAATTTGGATTCCCAAAACTCGGTGCTGTAGGTACTGGATATGCTTCAGCCATTGTTATGTTTGTAATGTTTATCGCTCTGATCATTTATACTTACAGAAAAAAATCCTACAAAGAGTTTGAAATATTCAAGAATCTAAAATTACCTGATCGCAAACACATTTCAGAGTTGTTAAAAGTCGGTGTCCCAATAGGAATTAGTATGTGTATGGAAGTAACCATGTTCGCAGTGGTCACGTTGCTAATGGGATCTCTTGGCACCTATGCGGTTGCCGGACATCAGATTGCGATTAATTTTGCATCCATCACATTCATGATCGCATTTGGATTATCAGCTGCAATAACCGTAAGAGTTGGACAGGTTATGGGTCGATCAGGAATCAAAGATGCCCGATTCAGTGGATTTGCCGGTGTAGGATTAGCTGCTGTTTTTATGAGTATCACCGCTTTGCTTATGTTCATTTTTCCAGGATTTGTTAGCGGACTTTACACAGATGATCCGGAGCTTAAACAAATTGCCATCCAATTAATCTATATGGCTGCTATATTTCAGTTGTCTGATGGACTACAAGTAAGTGGGCTAGGTGCGCTTCGAGGATTGAAGGATACCAAAATTCCGATGTATGTAAATCTTGTGGCATACTGGATAGTTGGTTTACCACTTGGATATCTTTTGGGTATTCAGTTTGAAATGGGTCCACAGGGATTGTGGATTGGTCTTATTGCCGGTCTAACCGTTGCCGGAATCTTACATAACGTGAGGTTTAATAAGCTCACCAAAAAAATGATCCGCGGAACCATATAGAACTTTATCTAGTTACTCTAAAGACACTTAGCAGGAGTACCAAATGTCGGTTTATTTAAATCACATCGTAAATGATGTTCCGGATTATCGCTACGATCAATCGTTTGTTCGGGATTTTTTAAAAGATCATATATCAAAGGATCGAAAAACCGGTCTGGCAATTCACCATATCTATAAAAATTCGGGAATTGATTCGAGGTACAGTGTCATTCCTGATTTCTCAGAAGAATTCAACCAGGCTGGAATGTTCTTTAATCCTGATACACAGACGCTCACATCACCGACAACAGGTGAAAGAAATCATTTATATGAAATTGAAGCCCAAAAATTATTTACCCGATTATCATCACAATTAATATCTGAGGTTCCGAACCTGGATAAATCAAAAATTACTCACGTAATTACCGTGTCTTGTACTGGATTTTATGCTCCCGGACCAGATTTAGATGTGGTCAAGTTTAACGGATTGCAGCCATCGGTTCAACGGTTTCATATTGGATTTATGGGTTGTTATGCCGCATTTCCGGCAATTAGATTAGCAAAATCCATTTGCGAGGCAACTCCTGATGCCATTGTATTAATCGTATCTGTTGAACTCTGTACACTTCACTTGAAATTTGAAACTGATACTGACAGCTTGATATCAACTTCTGTTTTTGCTGATGGTGGGGCTGCTGTACTGGTTTCAACAGACCGCGCCCTGACGAATGATACCGGCTATGAAATTGAAGGAATGGAAAGCATTGTAACTGAAAATGGAGCTGAGGATATGGCCTGGTCAATAGGTGATCATGGTTTCGATATGATCCTTTCCACATATATACCTGNNTGATTTATTGGCATCAAACATTCGAAACATTCTTAAGCCGATTATGAGTAACCATGATGTCTCGTATAATGACGTAGATCTATGGGCAATCCATCCTGGTGGAAGAGCAATTTTGGATAAAATTACAGCTGAGTTAGACATTCATGAAAATAAAATTACACCATCACGTGATGTATTACGTGACTATGGAAATATGAGTAGTGCAACGATTTTGTTCGTTTTAAATAAAATGCGTGAACTTAATTCATCGGAGGATCAATCTGTTCTCGGAATGGCATTTGGGCCGGGTTTAACGGTTGAAACCGGGTTATTTAAGTTATTTAGTAACAAATAACGGGTTTCTATCTAATGAGAAGGCACTCAGAACTCACAGAATTAATGGATGATCCGGACTGTGATGTTAATTTACTCAAGCGTACTTATCACTTATTTCCATATGTGAATAGACTTTTCTCACAATGGAGTACCATCTATCGGTTAGAAATTAAACCCCATTTGCAAGATAGGAATCATCTATATACTCTTTTGGATGTAGGAAGCGGATTAATGGATAACAGCTTTTTTGTACAGAAATTAGCTACAAATGACGGATTTAAGTTAAAAATCACTGGGATTGATCCAAATCCAATGGTGTCCAGGTTAATTGAAGAAAAAAGTTTGTCAAGTCTTGCTGAATTTAAATCGTGCTATTTACATGATTTAGATGAAGCAAAGAAGTTTGATTTTATAATATCAAACCATTTATTACATCACTTACAACCATCAGAAGTGAAATCCATTTTAGCTGAAATCCAATCGAGAACTAAAATAAAAGCCATCATGAACGACATCCATCGATCACGAATTGCTTGGTGTGCATTCGGTGTAATTATGTCCCCATTTAGATTCGGATCATTTATACAACGCGATGGACTCACTTCTATTAAGAAAAGTTATACCTCTGATGAAATGTTAGCGTTGGCAACTGAAGATTGGAGAATTCGCAAGTTATTTCCATATCGATACTCTTTAATTTATGATAACCACTGAGGTCCTGATTGTTGGCGCCGGATCAAGTGGGTTGTTTCTGGCTAACTTGTTATTAAAATCTGGTGTCAAAGTCCTGATAGTTGAAAGAAACGCCAATCCAATGATGCAAACCCGAGCAATTGGAATCCATCCACCGGGTTTAAGATCACTCAATGAGTTAAATTTATTGACAAATTTTGAGCAAGCAGGGCTAAAAGTCACCTCCGGAAAAGCGTTTGTAAATAGAAATGAAATTGCCACGTTGAAATTAGGTTCAACCAGGCCAACAGACTGTATCCTTACAATTCCGCAACATAAAACAGAGGCTATATTAAGAGAGAATATTCCTACCCCCTTAATTTATTGGGGACACGAGGTAACCGATGCAATCCAAAATAGAAATAATATCGTAACTACAGTAATAGATCCTTCCGGTGAATTAGTAAAATTTAAATCAACTTTTGTAATCGGATGTGACGGTATTAAAAGCAAAATCCGGTCATTGATTCAAGCTGATTGGATTGGAACCTCTTACGAATTTCATTATACAATGGCAGACTTTCCGGATATAACTGAATTTAATGATGTGGCTGCAATTTATTTGAGTCCAAATGGACTAACAGAGTCATTACCGTTACCGGGTGGATATAGACGATGGGTTGTAAATCATAGGGATGGAGAGATTTCGGTTCAAAAATTAATCGACAAAATTTTTAGCAGATCCGGATTTAAGTTAAATGAATCTGAATGTACGATGCATAGTAATTTCAGAATACATGAGTATGCTACCTCCAAAATATTTGATGGAAATATCATTTTATTAGGGGATGCATCTCACATATTCAGCCCAATTGGCGGACAAGCTATGAGTTTACATTGGGTCCACGCCTTAAAATTGGGTGAGCTTATTTCACAAAAGGTTCACGACAAAATTTCAGACGCTTCTTTCAAATCAGCACTCGAAGCATATTCAAATGAAGTGAAATCAAATGCAAAGAAGTTTACTGTAAGAGCTGCTTTTAATACAAAAATGGGGTTGCCAGGTAAAAATAAATATGTATTGAAACTGTTGGTTACATTATGGGCAAAAACCCCATTAAAAAATATTCTTGCGAAAAGATTTGCAATGCGCGACTTAAAATAGCGCTTGATTTTTACGCTTGCTTAAATTAACATGCGTTATAATTTAGGCATACCTAATTATTTCGTACAAAGTATGTGAGTTAGAAATAACTATTGGTGTCTATGCTGAATTAAAATTCAGTACAATGTGAATGTATTTTTTGTTGAAATGAATCGTTTTGGGTCATTAAAAAAATTCTAAAAATAATAGGGCTTGTCTATGAAATCAAAAAACGAATTTCCAGCATACACCAGAAAAGATTTCCTCCGAACTGCAGGGTCAGCCGCACTTTTTGCTGCATTGGGAATCACGGTAACATCATGTGGATCCCCAACTGATCCAAATGGTGATAACACACCAGGACCCAATCCACCACCCGGTGGGTCCGGCATAGTGATTGAGGGCAACAAAATTACGATCAATTTAGGAGTCTCGGCCAATGCAGGGCTTAAAAATTCCGGGGGGGTGGTTATTAATTACGCAGGCACAAACCATTGTAGTCAATGTGGATGGATCCCTTATTAGAGCATTTTCGAGTGTGTGTACTCATGAAGGATGTTCAACT
>DLXM01000032.1 GCA_003448835.1 Bacteroidota bacterium
GCTCATACCAATCCCGCCGATCCCCACCATGTGGAGATGTTTGGTTGCGCCGAAAAGCGGTTGTGATTGTATCTGTCTTGCCATTTTGTATTAACTTTTTGAATTAAAATCGGGGTTAGTCAACTCCAGGATTTCCAGAGCGATATGATTCGCAGCATCCGGGTGTCCCATACTTAGAGCACGCTGACCCATATCGAGCAGTTTTTTTGGGTCGGAAATAACCGAAGCGATACTCTTTGCGAGTTGTTCTTCTAATTGGTGATCTTCGATTAGCATGGCACCGCCGTTATTAACAACGGACTCGGCGTTATGATATTGATGATTTCCTGCAACATTATGTGAAGGCACTAAAATACTTGGTTTTCCAAGGGCCAACAGCTCTGAAATAGTACCAGCACCGGAGCGACAAACAACCAGATCGGCCAGCGCATAAACGTCCGGCATCGAATCAAGAAACGATACCAGATGCAGATCGGGATACTTGGATTGATCCACTTTCATGGTCATTTCGCCCAGATATCGTTTCCCGCATTGCCAGATAATTTGCAAATGCAATTCATTGTGGAGGTATTCAAGGTTGCGAAGCATTGCTTGATTTAAGCTGGCTGCTCCGCCGCTTCCACCCATAATGAGTAGAGTTTTACGCGTTGGATTAAAATTGTATGCGGAAGCCGCGGCTTGACGGTTACCATTGAGGATGTCGGATCGAATCGGGTTGCCGAAAAGTTTGACTTTTTTGATCGGGAAATACTTAGCGGCTTCGCTGAATGCGGTAAAGATGGTGTGGGACTTTTTGCCGAGGAGTCGGTTGGTGACGCCGGGATAACTGTTTTGTTCTTGCAGCATGAGTGGACGTCCCATGAGGGCGGCGATGCGTCCTATTGGTCCTGATACGTAACCACCGCAGCAGATTACCACATTAGGGTTTACTTTTGAAATGATGATCATACTCTGAATGAGCGACACAATGAGTTTGATCGGGAAGAGCAGGTTGGCAAGGGTGAATTTGCGTTGGAATCCGCTGATCCAGATTGGTTTGATTGGGTATCCTGCTTTTGGGACTACGGTCCATTCGAGGTGGGAGCGTGTGCCCGCGAAGGTGATGTCGCACGTAGGGAGTTGGCGTTTTATGGCATCGGCAATAGCAATAGCAGGGAAGATGTGTCCACCCGTGCCACCAGCGGCAATCAGTACTTTATATGGATGTTTTTGATGTGTCAAAACAGATATTTTTTACTGGTTGTGCTCTTTTTAGAAATATTCAGGATAATCCCAATCATCAACCCCGATGTTAACATGCTGGTCCCGCCATAACTCACAAATGGCATAGGTAATCCGGTAACCGGGAACAATCCGGTCGCTACTGCTGCATTAACAAATCCGAAAAGGACAAATGTAAGTGTGAAAATCGTGGCAAGGAGTTGACCGGATATGGTGCCTGCATTTCGGGCGACAAAAACTACTCCACGAATCAAAATCAGTGTAAACAGGATCAAAATGAGTCCCGCGCCGAGTAATCCATATTCCTCTGCGATAATCGCGAATATGAAATCGTTATAAGGTGCCGGTAAAAAGTCTCGTTGCGCCGATTTACCCATTCCAACACCGGAGAATTGTCCACGAGCAATAGCAATATGTGCTTGTTGCGACTGATATCCTGCTCCGCCATCCAGTTCGTGACTATTAATACTGATTACTTGCTCCAGATAGTTCGTAATTCGGGATACTCTGGCATCTGATGATGTTACCAACGCAGTTCCACCCAGAACTCCAATAAGTACCATCGTACCCAAATGGAGTTTGCTTACGCCACCCATAAACATCAAAATCAGTGATAAACCCATTAAGACTCCAGCACTGGAGAAATCCTCAATACCGATCAATCCGCAAGTCACGACGACATAAAACATCATCGGGACAAACGAATTTTTGAAAGATTTTATCGATTGATTCATGATTTTGCGTTCTATTAATCCAACCAAATGGACCAAAAGAGCAACAATGGCAAATGAAGATGGCTGAAATGAAAATCCACCGACCGTAAGTGAACGTCTTGCTCCCCAGACTTCAGCACCATATAAAGTCACGATGATGAGCAGAATCCAGCTTAACAACAGGAATGGGAAGCTCAATTTCATAAAGATTCGATAATTGAACTTTGACGCCGCCACAATGACAAAGAATGCTATCAAAACCTTCAAAATGTGGCCAATCACCATGCTCTGTGCGGTAGAATTCTTCGTTTCAGCGAAATAAGCCACTGATGAGAATACCGCAAGTATCCCAAACATAGCCAGAGCGATAACGCTGACTAATATCCAGCGATCACTGTATCCGGAACGGCCGGACACTTCGTCACCTGACTGGTCGACGATAAGTGATTTAGGATCTGTTATGGGTGAGATGATCATTTGGGGTGTGTTGATTTCGGATCGTTATAATTGGTTTACAAACTTTTTGAATTCCATACCACGGTGCTCGTAGTTCTCGAACATATCAAAAGACGCACAAGCCGGGCTAAGAAGCACTGTTTCACCTTTTTTTGCAGCTTTTTTAGCTACAGAAACGGCTTCTT
>DLXM01000205.1 GCA_003448835.1 Bacteroidota bacterium
AATACCAATATCGCTGAACCTCCCATGTTCAAAGTTATCTATATCAATGACAATCAAACTTCGATTGAATTCGTGATCGATAGTTTAATAGAACACTTTGAATATACACCCGAGACCGCAGAAAGGATCACACTGGATATCCACGAATCCGGAGCCGCTGTGGTTGCTGTGTTGCCATATGAAGTTGCTGAACAGAAAGGAATTGAAGTAACAGTCAGTGCCCGGGCCGAAGGGTATCCTTTACAAATCAAATTAGAACCAGACGTGCAATGAATATCATTATAGGTGAAGAGAATGCACGAGAAGTCGATTCTCGTTACATAGTATTGGAGCTAGATACTATACGTATTTCCAAAGAGATTGATCCTATTAAGACTTATTGTCTGATAGAAGAAATTACCTTGGATTTGATCTTTAATCTAGTACAAAATTGTGAACTCCACAAAAATCTTATTAAGAATTATAGATTGAAAAATTGGAAATTTTGCCTCAATGCACTAGAGCATCTTAAAGGACAATGGAATCAAGAACTAGACAGCTTTTATGATTCATTGGAGTCCAGGATTTTAGAATATCAAAAAAAAGATCCAGGACCTGAGTGGAATGGAATAATAGATAAATTTTAAATTTAATAATTCATGACAAGATGTGGAAGATATTTTTTGGCAAGAAGTATTGATTGTTTTTCCATATCTTTGGTGTAATGGTTAAGTAATCTTGTATAGGCTGTTGGATCTTTTATAAATTTAGCATCTCTGAGGTGAATAGCATTTCGCATATTGGATTCTAACTCACTAATAAGAATAGAGTAAAATTTTTCACTGTAAAACCATTTCCTGTTATGTTCGACGATGGGAATAGTTTTTTCATAAATTTTTTGAAATTCTTGATCGGGAAGGTTGCAGAGATATTTTATCAATTCTACAATTTTTTGTCTGCGTCGATCATTGTCGATTTCATGGTCATAACTTTCATCCCAAATTGACCCAAATGTCTTAAATCCGTAGGATCGCAGATATTCTAAACTTTTAGGCCCCGATACCATAATAAAAGGTTGCGACATTACTATAGGTTTTAATGATTTCTCAGTGAGGTGTTGTTTTTTAGTATCAAATAGTGTTTCTGCTACTATATGTATTATCGTGTCAGAAGCATCCTCGACATCAATGATAGCACTATAGTCGCTGTGAATAGTTTTTTGTTTGTCCCAGTCATATTTTATATGGGCCTTGTAATCTTGTAGCTCATGAACTAACTGTTTCCTATAAGTTCTTGTCCCTGTAAATTCCCTGGCATAAAGGAGGAATTTATACGGGTTGATATTTTTTTCGATATTATCTAAACTTTTGCACCATCTCCAATTATTGAACCACGACAAGGAAATAATACCGTGATACCAATAATAACAATCAACGAATCCATGGTCATTCAATAATGATATTTCGTCACTGTTTTTTTCACTATGACACCAAATGGGACTTTTTTCGCTTGGAAACCATAATCTCAATAAATTAGCCATTTCTTCAAGATTAGAGTTTTTGTTAGGAAAATATCTTTCTTGATAAGTACTTCCGAGATAGATCAAATCAATCATTGGTTCTTGATCATGTAAAAATATTGATCCTAATTTTATTTTCTCATTGGGGCTCATCAAATTGTGATATTGGTTTGTAAAGTTGCCATGTACATATGGTACAAAATCTCTAATTTTTTTACCACCATTGAAATGTGGATAAAAGATTACATTATCCATTGATGGATAACCATAATGCTCGCGAAAGTAATAGTAAAAATTTTCAGGAGAAAGCATTGACGAGAACCGTTGACAATACAAAAATAAAGAATAAAATATTTACCTGCGGAAAAATATGATTTTAAATTCTACTTATAATATGAGTTTTTATAAAATAGAGCCGTTTTGGGATGATGAATATAAGCATCTTGAGTATATCAATGAACCTTTTAACGATTCAGAAAGTGTAAAAAAATGGTTAGCAATGGGTTTCCAAAACAAGATATGTGGCGACATGTGCGACATGCGATCTCGGCAGCCATCGTGGAATAATAAAATTATCGAATATTTTGAATCCAAAGGATGGGCAGATGTGGGCACTAGTTATTATCGAATGTCCCCAGGAACTGTTATGCCCTTACACAGCGATCTCTATCGAGCATACGTAAAAAAATTCGGCCTTGAAGATAAGAAACACACGATACGCCGCGCTCTTGTTCTATTAGAAGACTGGCAACCAGGACACTATCTTGACTGTATGGGACAAGCATTTGTGCATTGGAAAGCCGGTGATATAGTAGAGTGGGCCTACGATACACCTCACACTGCGGCCAACATTGGGATGACCAATAGATATACTCTGCAAGTAACTGGACATTTAGAATGAAAATACATTCGTTTAACGAATGGGACCGTCTCCGAGAAATCATAGTAGGCACTGCGACCAATGCCAATTGGCCCAGCGATGATCCTGTATTCGCTCGAGAAAGTGAAAAAACCACTTGGAAAGAAACTCCGGTGCCTTCGGGCCCCGTGCCAAGATGGATCATCGACGAAACCAATGAAGATCTCCAAGGTCTGGTAGATATCCTGGAACAGGCAGATGTCCTGGTACGCCGGCCTACGGATATCAACTTCCAGGAATCTGGGGGTATGTACAATTATTGTCCCAGAGATCGTATATTGATCGCTGGCGATACCGTGGTCGACGTGGCCATGATGTATCCCTGCCGGGATCAAGAAATCCATGCCATGGAATGGTTTATAAACAATGATCACAAGTTCCTTACTATGCCCAGGGACGGTTCCATGATATGTGATGCTGCCAACATCTGCAGGATGGATGACAAATGGCTGTTTCTTGAATCACCATCGGGAAATCGTGCCGCCGCCGAATGGCTCGCTCAACAATTTCCTGATATCAGCATTTATGGTTGCAATTTTTATTCCGGCGTGCATATAGACAGCACTATCGTTCCTTTGCGAGACGGTGTGGTCATGGTCAATGGCAGCAGAATTAATTCTAATAATATTCCTCGGTGTTTCTTGAACTGGGAAATAATTATCGTCAATGATGTGGTTGCGCAGGAGTTTTATCAATATCCTTATGCCAGCAAATGGATTGGACTGAACACTCTTAGCATCGACCCACAAACAGTTATAGTTGATGCTGCTCAAACAGAGATAATTAAAGAATTAGAGCGCAGAAAATTCACAGTGATCCCACACACTTTGCGGCATAGTCGGACTTTGGGAGGAGGATTTCATTGCGTGACCTTGGATACCTGGAGAGAAAATGATTGAAGCTGGCAACCTGGTTGCAACGATAGAAGCACAGATCAAAGAGGTGTTAGATTCGCATCTACCCCTTTATATAAAAAAAATCATCGAAGAACTGGCCTTGGACCCGGAATGGGTTGAACGGGTAGAAAGTCGCATCAACCAAGAATTCGCTCGAAAATTCTCTGAGAAACTTAGCACTCTGGATATCAATAGTTTGATATCACAAAATCTTGACGAGTCACTCGACAAGTGGAAAAACAAACTACTCAATGATTTTCGTACCAATGGTATAGTTGACAACGCTGAAAATTTAGAGCTTACTATCATGTCCGGAGCGGTTGTAGCCGAAAATGACCTGATCAGCACCCGGTTGCAAACACACGGTGATGCTGAAATCATGGGCACAGCCAATATCAAAAATTTGATAGTGACCGGCACGATCAACACCGACAATCAGTCCTGGGACGAATTATCCAAATCTATATCAGACAAAACCTTGGCAAGGATAGATCAATCTTGGAAAGAATCCTTGTGCCAGCAAGTGTTGGACTTGGCTAAAAACCAGGGCATTGATTTTGAAAACATAACCATACAAGGATCCTCACTGGTCAACGGTAACACTCTCAATGCCGCGATAACAGAAACCAGTATCAAAAAAACTTCGGTGTTGAGAGATCTTACAGTAGCCGGAGAAACGCATCTTGCGGACACGGTAAGTGTCGTAAACAAAAGAGTAGGAATCAATACACAACAACCCGAGATGGCCTTGGGCATCTGGGACGACGAAGTGTCATTGATAGCCGGAAAATTAAAGCAACAACAAGCCTACCTAGGCACAAGTCGTCTGCAATCCATGTCTATCGGAGTCAACAGGACCCCATATATCGACATAGGCACCGATGGATTGGTCAAGATCAATAAATTGAAAGTGGATCAATGGAAAATAGAATTCAGTGATCAACCGCCGGGTCATAGTGGTACACGTGGTGATATATTGTTTAATACCGATCCGAAACCAGGAACACCGTTCGCTTGGCAATGTCTTGGTGGCCATCGTTGGCAAGCCATCAAAGGTACAGGATGAGAGTCAATTGGGTCATAGCCAGT
>DLXM01000176.1 GCA_003448835.1 Bacteroidota bacterium
GGCGGGTGCTTTTATTTGAGTGCGATACGAAACGTAATGAGTCTAATCTGAAAGCTAAGGAGATTGGAAAACTGATGGGTCAGGGTAAAAAAGATGAAGCCCAGCTCATTATGAAAGAAACTTCAGAGTTAAAAGAAGTTGTAAAAGTGCTTGAAGTATCGATTTCCGATTTAGCTCAACAAAGGACCGAATTATTACTTCGAATACCCAATGTACCACATCCAAGTGTGCCGGTAGGGTCAACAGAGCATGATAATCAAGTTCATGCCACCTGGGGTGATCCGATTGTTGAAGAGTGGAGAAAACCTCACTGGGAACTTGCAGAAGAAAATCAGTGGATTGATTTCAAACGTGGGGTTAAAGTTACTGGTGCCGGATTTCCATTTTATTTAGGAGGTGTCGCCAAACTTCAACGAGCACTAATAAATTTCTTTTTGGATCAGGGTGCCGAAAGAGGATATTCTGAAATGCAGGCACCTTATTTTGTAAATGAAGATTCTGCACGTGGTACAGGTCAAATCCCCGACAAAGAGGATATGATGTACACAATTCCACGGGATGGATTTTTTGCGATACCTACCGCAGAGGTACCGGTAACTAATTTTCATCGTGATGAAATCATCGAATTGAAAGATCTTCCGGTTAAATATTGTGGATATACACCGTGTTGGAGACGAGAAGCCGGTTCTTATGGTAAGGATGTGCGTGGACTCAATAGATTACATCAGTTTGACAAGGTAGAATTGGTCAAGTTGGTTCACCCTGACACTTCTTATGATGAACTTGAAAGCCTCAAAAATGACGCTGAGAACTTACTTCATTTGCTTGGTTTACCCTATAGAACGTTGTTAATGTGTACCGGTGATATGGGTTTTACACAAACTAAGAAATATGATCTGGAAGTTTGGAGTCCTGGGCAAAAAATGTGGTTGGAAGTCAGTTCGTGTTCAAATTTTGAAGGATTTCAGGCTCGCAGGATGATGATTCGATACCGTGATGAAGATGGGAAACCTAAAACTCTTCATACCCTAAATGGATCCGGATTAGCTTTGCCAAGAATTGTATCTGCAATTTTAGAGACCTATCAAGAGCCATCCGGCAAGGTGAAAGTACCCGCTGTATTGAAGAAGTATCTAAGTGATTCTGAATATCTGTAACAAAATATTATATAATACTTTATGAAAATCGCATTGGTTTGTTACCATGTACTTGAGAAGTATCAACATCAGACAGTAAAAGATGAGGACGGTCCATTATTGGATTTTCTTCAACTTAAGGGGCTTGATATACATCGGGTAGTATGGAATGATCCAGCTGTTAAATGGGGTGATTATGATGCTGTTGTAATAAAAGCACCATGGGACTATCACGAGCAGCTCGATAAGTTCATATCATGGCTTGAAATGCTCACCAATTTGGGTTGCACGGTATTAAACCCGGTAGACGTTATAAAATGGAATAGTGATAAACATTACCTTGTAGAAATAGCAAAAGCCGGACTTCCGGTTATATCAACTGTCATACTTGAGCCGGGCGATGAAATTAATATCGAGGAATTAAGAAATAATCTAAGTACCGAAACCCTCGTATTTAAGCCTTGTGTTAGCGCTGGTGCGAAACATACTTACAAGATTGACCGGACAAATGAAGCTGATATGCTTCCAAAACTGAAAACATTGGTTCAAACTGATTCATTTCTGGTTCAGGAATTCTCACCGGAAGTTGTGACCGAAGGTGAGTGGTCATATATATTTTTTAATGGTGAATTTAGTCATGCCCTTGTAAAAAAACCGGGCTCAGGTGATTTCAGAGTGCAACATTATTTTGGTGGAACCATCCATATTAAGGATGCTACATCTTCACAAATCAGAATGGCTGAAAAATATGTTAGTCAATATGCTAAGGGATGTCTTTACGCTCGAGTAGATGGAATTATGCGGGACGGTATTTTTTATTTAATGGAACTTGAACTAATCGAACCGTTACTATTTTTAGCCTATAGTCATGAAGGGTCGGAAGCAGCACAAACCAGGTATTACAACGCTTTGACCGGGATGTTAAATTCTTAAGAATCGGATAATNNATCAATTAAAATCCGACACACTTCTGACGTTTCCTCTATTTAGTTGTGGCACTTCACTTTCGATGATATTTATTCGATTTAATTGGTAAGTGAATCTTAAAATTTAGATATTGAAGGTAATACTTAACCTTCAGGTGAATAGAGGATGTTATGAAGCTTTTTTTTAAAGCATTTCTCGTCATAATTTTAGTGCTAACTCATTCTTTCGAAGTTTTTGCACAAGATGCCACAGAAATTATCAGAAGATCAGACGCTCATCTACGAGGGGAGTCATCAACTGCTACACTGTCTATGACTATTGTCCGTCCGTCCTGGTCCCGAACCATGGAACTGAAATCCTGGTCACGTGGGGCTGAATTTTCATTGATTCTTGTAACATCACCGGCACGCGACAAAGGTACCACGTTTTTGAAACGTCAAAATGAAATCTGGAACTGGGTTCCAAGTATAGGACGATCTGTCAAATTACCACCGTCGATGATGATGCAATCGTGGATGGGTTCTGATTTCACGAATGACGACCTGGTAAGAGAATCTTCAGTAGTTGAGGACTATGTTCATGAACTAATTGAAATAACTACATTAGATGGACATGATGTCTATGTCATTGATATGATCCCAAAGCCCGATGCAGCTGTAGTTTGGGGGCGTGTACGTGTCTATATCACAACACAGGATTATTTACAGTTAAAATCTGAGTTTTTTGATGAATATGAAGAACTCGTGAATGTAATGATAGGTGAGGAAATCAAAGTTTTTGACGGTCGTCGATTGCCATCAAAAATGAGAATGATTCCGGCTGATGAGCCAGGGAATGAGACGATCATCGAATACAAGGATTTATCGTTTAGTGTTCAATTGTCAGAGTCTTTTTTTACAGTTCAAAATATGAGACGAGTTGAATAATGCTCTTATTGAAACTTGCTTGGCGAAATATTTGGCGTAATAAGCGCAGAACGTTTATTACTACGTCTTCTATTGTTATGGCCGTTCTTTTGTCGATTGTGATGGGATCGATGCAAACGGGACAATATGATCAGATGATCCAAAATTCTGCAGGATCATTTGTGGGGCACATGCAAATTCAGCATGAATTGTACATTGATGAACCAACATTGGATCATAGTTTCGAAATCGAACCGATGGTACTATCTGATTTATCAAAGTTTGATGGAGTTAACGCTGTTATCCCCAGAATTGATGCATTTGCATTAGCTGCAGGTGATCATCGTTCAAAAGCTACGATGGTAATTGGAATTGAGGCAGATGCTGAGAAAAATTTAAGCGCCCCAAATGAAAAAATAATACTTGGCGAATATTTCCTTCCAAATGATACGAATAGCGTCCTTGTTACAGCGGGGTTAGCAGATTTCTTAAATGTAACCGTGGGCGATTCACTCATATTACTTGGTCAGGGCTTCAGGGGAGTAAGTGCGAATGGTATTTTTCCCATTAAAGGGATCGTGAAATTTGGTATTCCGGCATTGAATAATGGGATCGTGTATTTACCGCTAAAAACAGCTCAGGAGTTTTCAGGTGCATACAGCCGATTCACTTCCGTCGCAATATTAATTGATCGTCCTTCTAAAAGTGAAGAATTTGAAAATGAAATTGAAAAAGATCTTGAACCCGGATTAGTCGTCCACCGCTGGCAAACACTTCTCCCTGAAATCATACAGGCCATTGAAGTCGATTATGGTAGCAGTATCGTTATGCTTAGCGTGTTGTATATGGTAGTTGGATTTGGGATTCTGGGTACGGTTTTGATGATGACTGCGGAGCGGAAATATGAACTTGGTGTTATGATCGCGATAGGTACTTCTCGTTTGAAAATGTCGTCAATTATTGTGATGGAAATGTTGTTTATATCAGTTTTAGGTGTGATTTGTGGGATGTTGTTGAGTTTACCCATTGTAATCTGGTTTCATTTGAATCCGGTTTACTTTTCTGGGGATGCAGCTGCTACTATTCTGGAATTTGGGATGGAACCATTTATTCAATTTTCAACAGATCCGTCGATATTTCTTTTGCACGCCATTATTGTATTGATCATGGCACTCATCATTAGTATTTATCCGGTTTGGCACATTCATCGACTTCAACCTGTAAAAGCAATGAGGCGATAATGAGTTCACGTGCAATTATAGTACTTAGCTGGAAAAATGTATGGAGGAATCCCGTTCGAAGTGGAATTGTGATTTTATCGGTTGTAGTTGCCACCTGGAGCGGAATATTTATGGTAGGCTTTTTCAACGGGATGACGGTTCAATTTGTCCGCGATCAGTTACAAAACTATACCTCCCATATTCAAATTCATGATACCCGTTATGTGGATGAAAGCTTACCGGAATTCACTATCCGGGAGGCAGATCAAATCATAAATTCTTTGCAGGCATTTGATTTTGTGACCCAGGTGACACCAAGAACGGTTATTAACGGACTTATATCAAGTGCAAATAACAACTATGGCGTTACAATTGAAGGGGTGCGACCGGATCTGGAAGTTCAAACAACTGCAATTCATTCCTATTTGATTGAGGGAGAGTATTTAACGGGATCACTGAGAAATCCAGTTTTTATTGGAAGCGATTTGGCTCAAAAACTGGCCGTTCAGCTAAGATCTCGTATAGTCCTTACTTTTCAGGATAAACAGGGCAATATCACAGCGGGTGCGTTCAGAATAGAAGGTATATTTAAGACACCAAATAAAGCATTTAACGAAGGTAACATCCTGGTCA
This sequence comes from Bacteroidota bacterium, assembly GCA_003448835.1. Classification (GTDB taxonomy): domain Bacteria; phylum Bacteroidota; class Rhodothermia; order Balneolales; family HLUCCA01; genus UBA11400. Next base: position 4,822 of record DLXM01000176.1, read on the forward strand.
GGGCGGATGACTTGAATAGATTATTAGGTGATGAACAAGCCGTGCACGAGATAATTGTAATGGTTGATGATTATATGAAAAGTGAAGATTACGCCCTGCAAATTCAATCAGTATTATCCAATGAAGTGGTTGTCCGTTCCTGGAAGGATCTTTCTCCAATGCTAAAATACATTGAGAGCAGCATGGATATATCAATGTATCTGGTTATGGTGATTTTGATCATAGCCTTATGTTTTGGGGTCATTAACACGATGTTAATGGCAGTTTTAGAGCGGACAGCAGAATTGGGTATGTTAAGAGCAGTAGGACTAAATAAATTCAAATCGTTCACTATGATTATGCTTGAAACTACATTTCTAACCATGATTGGTTCACCACTAGGATTATTATTAGGATGGAGTTTTAATGCATGGTATGGTGAAAAGGGAATTGACCTGGCATTTTTCTCTAAAGGATTGGAGTTGTATGGTTTCAATTCAATGATTTATCCGGAGCTTGGTTTAACCTACTACCTGGATATTACCCTACTTATGCTGCTCGCTACTGTTTTCTCTGCGATTTTCCCTGCTCTCAAAGCTCTGAAACTAAATCCTGTTGAAGCGATTCGTAAACACTAAAATGAATTTATTCAAAGACCATGGCTATAATTGATATCAAAAATATTACAAAGGTGTACAATTCGGATCAAATTCCTGTGCATGCACTAAATGGAATCGATTTGCAAATCGAAGCTGGAGAATTCACTGCCATTGTAGGTCCGTCAGGATCCGGTAAAACGACATTGTTAAATATATTGGGAGGTCTGGATGACCCAACATCCGGAAATATCAACATAAACGGTGTAGATTTATTTTCTTTGAATCAAAAACAACTAACTGAGTATAGGTTACATCATATAGGGTTTGTATTTCAGTCGTATAATTTGATTCCGGTTTTAACTGCCCGCGAAAATATTGAATTTATATTGCAGATTCAGGGGAAGGATGCCAAGCATTTTCGACAACGTAGTCTTGAATTACTAGAAGCAGTAGGATTGGTCGACAAGGCAGATAAGATGCCTTCTGAGCTATCAGGTGGACAACAACAACGTGTAGCAGTTGCAAGGGCACTTGCTTCAAATCCTGATTTTGTGCTTGCAGATGAACCAACAGCAAATCTGGATTCAGCTTCAACCTCAAACTTACTTGATATTATGGCGACGATGAATAGTGAATTGGGGATTACCTTTATTTTCTCGACACATGATCAACGGGTTGTAGAGCGTGCTACCAGAATTGTAACTCTTGTTGATGGAAAAATATTTTCAGATGAAAATCGATAAATACATCGAATGGATGCCATCACAAACCATTTTCAGATGTTTCATTTATTGGATTGTGATTGGAGTGACTTTTTTCTGTAGTTCAACAACTGCAAAAGCTCAGTTAAATCCAACTTTTAAAGGGTATTTAAAGAATTTATCCGGTGTTAATTTTACATCTGATTTTAAAGACCCACAATGGAATAATATTGTTCATAATAGAATAGAATCGACCTGGAAACTGACTACAAATTTACAACTCCAGGCTGATTTGAGAGCTCGGCTATTTACAGGGTATACAGTAAATAATTTTCATGAATACGGAACATATCTGGCCTCCGATGGTGGATTTGTTGACTTGAGCCGAAATCTGATTGAAACACAGAGGATGATTTTTAATGTTCAATCCGATCGATTGCATCTTAGTTATGAGTTGAATTCGTTGGAAATCAATGTTGGAAGGCAGCGTTTAAACTGGGGGAAATCTATGGTTTGGAATCCAAATGATTTGTTTAATAATTACGCCTATCTGGATTTCGATTATGAAGAACGTCCCGGAACTGATGCTATTCATGTCCAATATAGTTGGAGTTTTGCTTCGAGCATAGATGTTGGGATTAAACTAGCAGATCGATATGATCAGGCTGTGTATGCTGCAATGCTAAGAAGTAATATCGGAACTTATGATGTTCAGCTAATTGGAGGGAAGTACGAGGATGAGTTTGTAATAGGAGGTGGTTGGTCCGGATATTTGAAAAATGCGGGCTTTAAGGGTGAAATGAGTATGTTTTTTGATGATCAGTTGAAAAACAAATATCTGAATGCATCGCTCGGAGCAGATTATATGCTTAGTAATGGGTTCTACTTGTCAGGTGAAATTCTTTATAATGGTGGCTACGACCAGGATTCGAATGAAATTAAAGGACTAACAGATCCCCCAAAAGCTACGAATCTGTTCATTGCTGAAACCGGTTATTTCTTAAATGTAAGTAATTCAATTAGTCCACTAGTGAATGCTAGTCTGGGCATTTTGGGAAGCACTTCGGAATCAATTTATATTTTCATCCCACAAACCAGTATCTCAATAAGTGAAGATATAGATGTACTCATTTTAGCTCAGCTTGCATCAGGTAGCTTAATGAAAAGCTATACTACTCACACGAATGCTGTCTATTTCCGAGTGAAATTATCTTTTTAAAACAAAAGGGCCTTTTCAGCCCCTTGAGGAAATCATACTTTAAATTTCAGTAATGATAAATCCTTTAAATTTATTTTTATCCAGTTTTGGATATAAGTTTTTTTAATATGTATGAGAGTACTAATTCCGTTTAACTCCTTTACTTTTATTATCTATTCCGACCAGTTTAATTTTGACATCGGATTTGTAATGAGCACGTTTGATTGAGCGTGTCTTACTACATTTGATGTCGTTGACCCCATCCTCATATAATCGAGTCCAGTATGTCCTAATGTTGACATAACAACCAGATTATATCGGTGTTCATCAATGTGATTTGCAAGATATTCATGAGCTGATTTTTTTGTCAGTGGAGCATCAAACGTCACTCTATCTTCAATTGGTTTGAAATATAACTCAACATCCGCTTTGAATTGTTTCTCTTTAGTTCGCACAAAAGCCTCCAAATGAGTTGCTGGTTCAGTTGCAGCATAAACGATAGCAAACATAACATGTACACTTGCTCCAGTTTTTTTCGCTAATTCCATAACCAATGGATATGATTTTTTCGCGTTATCGGAGAAATCAGTCGTGAGTAGAATTTTTTCCAAAGGGAATAATTCCATCTGTTCTTTCACTATAAGTACAGGTGCATGACTTAGTCTGATGACTTTTTCTGTTACAGATCCCAACAGAAATCTATTAAACCCATTTTTGCCATGACTGGTCATGATAATCAGATCAAAATCTTTTCCATTATCAATTATTGCGTCTACCGGTTTTTGATTGGAAATGATTATTTCCCCAAGTCTATTTTTATCAATGGACTTTTCTGCCACATTTTTAAGATCTGTTTCAGCTTCAAATTGGGCATTTGCACCATCATATCGGGTCTTTGTTACCGCATAAAGTGGAGTAACTGTAGCTTTCAATGATTTTGAGAATTCATCAGCAATTTGAAATGCTTTATTGCTTGCTTCTGACAGATCGGTCGGGACTAAAATTCGAAGACTTTTCATGGTACCCCCTTGTACTTAGTTGATGTTACCGTTTGATGACATCAATACATTATACCTCGAGGCAGGTAATCAAACAATGACTTTTGTCATGTTTTGGACGATTTTTCAGATAACCCGATATATACGGAAGGTGTGAAGAGTGGTCAGTAATACCAATAACGCAGTTACAATCCCTAACGTACTGAATGTTACCCCTATGTCAAGACAATAACCATATATAAGTGGTGCCAAGGCTGTACTGGTCACCATAACAACGGTGAATAGACTCCTGACCTGACCAATTCTTGCAGTGCCATATAACTCAGCGATGATAGCAGGTTTGACGACTGCACTGGTACCAACTGTTACTCCAAACATAAAGAGGAAGCCAATTGCTGCCCAATATCCCGGTAAAAACGCCAGAAATAATGCACCTAGTCCCATTGGGATCAAATGATAAACAAAAATATTAATCCCGGAATATTTATCAGTTAAGATTCCACCATATAACGAAAAAACCAATCGGACTGCACCGTAACCAGTGAACATAAGTGTGTACAGTCCCAGGTCCCAATTACGAGTTTCTGCCAATATGTACTGATAGAAAAAGAATCCAGTTGCCGTAAATGATAACAGAAATGATGGAAGTGCCAGAATATAAAATCGATTTTCCTTTAGCATATTTTTATAAAATCGTCTTTTGCCAATCGGAATGTCAGGCTGATTTTCGATTACGATTTCCTCGTCGTCAATTTCAACAGCTACAGGGGCTTCTTGAGTTCTATCTGTGGCAAAAGCTACCTTTTTTGTGGATTTAATATCCAACGATTCAATATCGATCCAACGAGTGATAAAGACAAAAAATATCAGAAATCCGACTCCCATTCCTGCAGTGTATCTCCATCCTAAATAAGTAATTACTGCACCCATTAGTAAGGGAAAGACCATTTCTCCAATTGAGAATCCTAATGAAGAAATGCTGAGTGCTTTTCCACGATCTTTATCAAAATGTCGGGACATTACGGTCATGCTGATATGAGACATAAGTCCCTGTCCGCCAAGTCGTAGACCAATAAGTGAAATAAACAATGCGATTGGATGCCAAACAATAGCTAATAGAAATGTTGACCCCATTAACAGAAAGATCGATTTAATGGTAAAAGGTCGTACAGGACGGTCATCAATTACATGACCAACACGTAGTAAAAGTAATGATGCAATAACAGTAGCCAGGGCATAATAAGTCCCAAATTCAGTTTTAGAAATAACTAAATCAGCAAGTATGAACGGGACAAATAATGAAATCAAAAACGTTTGACCAAAACTTGAGAAGAAGGTTAGTAACCATCCAAAAAAAAGCTGTTCAAAGTGATTTTTGAGAAATAAGAAGTATGAATTCAAGGTAATTGGTGTAATAAAAAATAATCATCAAATATAATAATATTTATTACCGATTGTAAGAGAGCCGATTAAGGAATGATGTTTGTTTATTTGTATGTTATGATGTTAATTCACACTTATGACCGTAATACAGCTAAATGACAACCATTCAATCAGTTTTTGAGAATCAGCAGAATTACTTTCGATCCGGTCAAACTTTAGATCTGAATTTTCGTGTTCAGCAGCTTAAGAAGTTAAGATCCGTTGTTAGTTCGTATAATGTACAGATTTGTGAGGCTATGTTTCAGGACATGGCTAAACCAGAACCCGAATCACAGCTTACCGAAATAATTACGGTGCTTCATGAGATCGATCATCATATTAAAAATCTGAAAAAATGGGCGAAACCTAAAAAGGCGCGAGGGTCACTTCTTACAATTCCATCAAGTAGTCGAATTTATCAGCAACCGTACGGTGTAACACTCATTATCAGTGCCTGGAATTATCCTTTCTATTTGATGATTATGCCACTGATCGGTGCCATTTCAGCAGGTAATACAGCGATTTTAAAACCATCGGAAATGGCTCCGCATACGTCGACTTTGATAAAGAAAATGTTGGATGAATCTTTTGATTCCGGGTTTATTAGCACCATTGAGGGTGGGGTTGAGATCACTTCCCACTTATTGGAACTTCCTTTTAATAAAATATTTTTTACCGGTAGTACTTATGTCGGTAGAATCGTGATGTCTCAAGCTGCAAAGCATTTGACTCCGGTAACGCTTGAGTTAGGTGGAAAAAGTCCTGCGATAATTCACCGTGATTCAAATATGGAAGTGGCCACGAAACGCATATGGTGGGGAAAATGTGTGAATGCCGGACAAACCTGCGTAGCGCCAGACTATGTATTAGTACACGAGTCCATAAAAGATGAATTTATTGCCAAATCACGTAGTATACTCAATGAGTTTTATCCAAATGGGTACAAAGTTGGTGAAAATTACACCAAAATTATCAATCAAAAGCATTTTGACCGGATTATAGAGCTCACTAAGGGCTGTAATATTGTTCTGAGTGGTACTGTTGATAGAGATCTACTACTTATAGAGCCTATGCTGATAACGGATGTCAAATGGGATCATCCTATCATGAATGAAGAGATATTTGGTCCGATTTTACCAGTACTGACATATCGGGATGAAACCGATCTACTCAATCAACTTAGTTATCAACCGAATCCATTGGCTTTATATTTATTTACCAAATCAGAATCACTTGAACAGAATGTTATCCAAAATATTTCATTTGGTGGTGGATGTATCAATGATACAATGAGTCATTTGGGGAATTCGAATCTTCCATTTGGTGGAATTGGAAAAAGTGGGATAGGTAACTACCATGGAGAAAGTAGTTTTAATGTTTTCAGCCATTCAAAAAGCATGCTAAAACGTTCATTTTGGCCCGATCCTTCATTACGTTATCCACCTTTGGGTAATAAAATTGAATGGATTAAAAAGTTGTTTAAATAAAAAAGGCTGACCGATTAATCGATCAGCCTTTTGTTTCTATTTAAGTACGATTTTATTTAATCAACGTCATTTTACCGACTAGTTTCTTATCTGCAAATTGCAATGTATAAAGGTATATTCCACTGGACCATGAACTTGCATTAACAGGCATCGAATGTAATCCTGCAGGTAAATATCTTTCGTTGAGAGTCGTAATTAATTGTCCCGTTGCATTGAAAATTTCAACTTGAACCGCCCCGCTTTCCGGTATTTCAAATCGAATTGAACTCGTAGGATTGAATGGATTTGGATAATTGCCAAGTAGCCTGAAAGTGTAGGCTAAATCCGTTTCCAGAGATGTATTGAGTACCACTTCTATGAAATTATTTCTTTCTGAAGTCACAACTACATCCCCATTTCTTGCAGTTAATTTAACTGTGTATAAGCCAGGTTCTAAATACAAGTGAGATGGATTCGCTTCGATGGATTCGGTATCATCACCAAAATCCCATTCATAGGACCATCCACTCATGATCTCACTGCTTACTTCTTTGGCTTCAAGTATGGTAGCTTTAGCATTTGTTGTAGGTGGGCTTGCCTGAATTCTATTTACAATGGTAACATGTCCACTTGCACCATCAACTGTGGCAACGTACCAGTATCTACCTGTACCACTCGTTGGGATATTTAATGTTTGAGATGTTCCTTGTCGGGAATAAATCCTTACAATTGCATTGGAAGTCGTAATATCTGGGGACCCGGAGTAGTTATAGATGTAATAATGGTAGGTTCCATTCATGCGTTGAAAAATTGTAACTGTCTCTGGACCAAACCCGTCAGTGTCATCTACATCTAATGTGACGAATGGACTGGCAGTGGCGCTTCCACGGGCATTGTAATATAAATGATACCCGGAAGGTGTTAACAAGTGAGAGTCTAAGTCCTCAGGATTTGCACCCCAGGTCAGGACAAATCTCAATTCAGCGTCGGTTAAAACTGGTGATAATGAAATGTTGTGCTCGGTGCTTTGTCCGCTTACAACAGATAGTCCTTCAAACAGATAGGATGCATATCCTGAGGCAGATGCTGAAATAGCATGAAATCCGGCTCTGAATGAACTTTCGAAATTTACCCGAAGTGCTGCAAATCCGGTGTATGTGTCTGCATCAATAAGTACTTGAACAGTCGATTCATCAACATCGTCAAATCGATATTCTCCAGATGCATTTGTGGTGGTTTCTTGGCCATCCAGGATTACGGTCACGCCGGAAATCACCTGATTATTCGTAGCATTTCGAACCACGCCAAAAACAGTACCCGTACCTGTTCCGGTAACAACGATGTAATTTTCTTCAGTAATGGAAATGGTATTGGTTCCATCTGTAGCAGTTAATGATACGGTGTAAAGTCCGGTTTCGCTGTATGTATGTGATGGATTTGATCCTGAAGCGGTTGTATTATCACCAAAATCCCATTCATAGGTCCAGGTGGCTGATATTTCATCTTTTGCGACATCAGTACCTACATCTTTGGAGCTAATGCCGGGTTCAGTATCCTGAATTCGATTTATGATTTGATATCTGCCTGTTGAACCATCGACTGTGGCAACATACCAGTAACGCCCGGTGCCTGAAGTAGGGATTTCTAATGTTCTGGAGCTTCCATCCTCAGTATAAATGGTTACAACGGCATTCGAGGTTATGATATTTGCTTCATTTGTGTAGTTATATACAAAGTAATGATACGTTCCTTCAATTAATTGAAAAATGGTAACCGTTTCCGGACCATGTCCATTTGTGTCATCAACATCTAAAGTTGCATAAGGTGGTGCAGTTGAGCTACCTCGAGCATTATAGTAAACTTTATATCCGGTTGGTGTTCTCAGATGAGAATCCAGATCACGTGGAGTTGCTCCCCAGGTTAGGACAAATCTCATTTCGGCACCTGTTAAACGAGGCGATAACGAAATATTATGAGTTGTTGTTTCATCGCCGAGAACGATAAGTCCATCATACTCATAGGTTGAATAACCATCGACATCAGCGGTAATAGTTTGTGTGCCTTCGCGTAAATCGCTGTTAAAATTAGTTTGTAGTGGGGCGGGTCCGGAGGTTACGTCAGCCGAAAATGTTAGGCGGATTTCTCCCTCTTCGATACCTTCCAACCTATAGTCTCCGGTAACGTTTGTGGTTGAATGAATGTCACCAATGCTGACAATAACACCTGGAATAGCCTGATTATTAGTCGCATTTGTTACTTTCCCAATTACGATTCCATTACTGGTTACAACAGGTAACTGGGCTGACAAAGTAAATATAGGGGCTGAAATTAGTGCAATAAATATCAGCCATAGCAGAGTGGTTTTTGTAGATGAGCTTTTCATACATAAACTCCTAAATGATATATAAATAGTAGTATGATGCAATCATTGAAATCAAACATGATACAATGATCACATTCAATATTGGCGTAGAAATCCTTCTGCGCTCAAAACTTCAAAGAACAATTCTGATAATGGGTATAAGGATGAGGTGCAGGTTGAGTGAAATCTGCTTCGGCATCTGAGATTAGGCCGATTATCAATGTTATTTTGACCAACATAACAATTCAATTTGTTATATATAATGTAGCCAAACAGCATTGATTCAACCATACAAAAATTGCCCCATTTACGACACTTATTGCCAAAAATAAAGCCCCAAAATGTGAATTTTGAGGCTTTAAGGATGTGATTTCGACTAATTTTAATGGCGTTGAGAATGTTAGCTCATATATGAATTATACATCCAAACCAATTTTTCTTGTTGAGTTATATAATCACTCATTAATGAATTGGTACCTTCGTCATCTGCTTCAGCCGAAAGCGTCAGTAATTCGCGTTGTGATTTAAGTATGATTTGAAACGAGTGAAGGATTTCTTTCATTGCTTCGAATCCATCTGATACATTTCGTTTTTCCTTGATATCCGAATTTTTTAGCAAATCGGTGAAAGTGTGTAAAGGAATATGTCCCAAAGTCAAAATCCGCTCAGCAATTTCATCAATTTTGACGGCAAGATCAGTGTACAATTCTTCAAATTTAATGTGAAGCTCAAAAAATTTGTGCCCCTTGATATTCCAGTGATATCCACGGGTATTCATATAAAACACATGGTAGTCGGCCAATAATAAGTTTAGTTTTTCAGCCAATAATTTAGAGTTGTCAATGTCGAGCGCAATAGCGTTTAATTGTTTTGTCATAATAATATCTCTTTTAGTTAATAGTCTTCTTACATCAATGATTCTAACGTTAGAATCGTTCGGAAATTTTAATAATTATTAGATGTTAGAATGAATCTTAATGATTTTGATTAGATCGAAATCAGATTAATGCAGTAGTCTGAATCTACTTTTTATAAATAAAATAAACACAATGCTAGGATACCTGAATTGCGAAAAGTTCTTCTTCTTTGAAATTTAATAGAAGTTCGAGTATTGGTCCCATTTCGGCATGTTCCATGATCTGGATGCGGAGTCGTTTGCCATTTCTAACCCCTTTAAGGTAGTTTCCGTAGTGTTTCTTCATCATCACAACACCCATTTTTTCACCATGATGCTCAACGGAGGCACGGAGTTGCGCTGCGCACATTTGTAGACGATCCTGCAGGCTTGGTTCCTGTAAATGTTCACCAAATTCCAGATAATGTTTGATATCCCTAAAAATCCATGGATTGCCGATTGCTGCTCTACCAATCATAATACCATCCACACCGGTTTCTTCCAGCACATATTTTGCTTGTTCCGGGGTATTGATATCTCCATTTCCAATGATTGGGATGTGAAGTCCCGGGGTATTTTTAAGCAGTTTGAAATACTCCCAACGAGCCTCGCCTTTATAACCTTGCTGTCGGGTTCGTGCATGCACTGTTAATGCTTTGATACCAACGGATTGTAACATTAAAGCTACTTCCTGAATACGAATCTGTTCATCCCAACCAAGACGTGTTTTGACCGTTACCGGTTTGTTTTGTACTGCATCAACAACTGATCCTGCCATTCGTTCCATGAGTCCTAAATCACGCAGACAGGCTGATCCGGCGTTTTTATTGACGACTTTGTATACCGGACATCCAAAATTGATATCAACCAGATCCGGGTTGTTGGCTTCAGCTATTTTTGCTGCATCAGCCATAACCTCTTCACGACCGCCAAAAATTTGAATTCCAAAAGGACGTTCAATTTCCTCAAAGGTCATTTTGAACATCGATTTATCTGCATCCCGGATAATCCCTTCAGAGCTTATAAACTCGGTATACACAACATCAGCGCCTTGAAGTTTGCACATTTGTCTAAATGGGGAGTCTGTGACATCCTCCATGGGTGCCAAAACAACGGCTTTGTCCGGTATGATCAATGATCCAATTTGCATCCATAAAAATACGAAAATTTCGTCGAAAAATGATGATGTATGCAAAGCGCTTTTCTGAAATCCTGCTCGAATTTTTAGCCTAATCTCCAATAAATTTGATGTTTTACATGAAATAAAACGTGTTTATAAGGATGCCAATTATGCCCAGATGTGGTATATTCAAGGTGTCTCTCGCTAAATATTGAACTTTAAGGAGGAATCCATGGCACTAGCCGTCTCAAAAATTGAAGAACTATTGGGTAATGATGCAGAACTCTTGCTAAATCATACCTGTAAAACTATACCAAAAGAACAAATTCATCTTCCATCATCATCACATGTCGATGATATCTGGTCGCATTCAAATCGAAATATCCGTGTTTTAAGAAATTTGCAATCCATTTTGGATGCAGGTAGACTTGGTGGAACAGGTTATGTCTCTATTTTACCTGTTGATCAGGGAATCGAACATTCAGCAGGTGCATCATTTGCAAAAAATCCAGCCTATTTTGATCCTGAAAACATAGTAAAACTCGCTATTGAAGGTGGATGTAATGGAGTAGCATCAACTTTTGGTGTACTTTCGTCTGTAGCACGCAAATATGCCCACAAAATCCCTTTGATTGTTAAAATTAATCACAACCAACTCATGACGTATCCTAATCAATTCGATCAAATCATGTTCGGAACGATAGATCAGGCTTATGATATGGGATGTGCAGCTGTTGGAGCGACCATTTATTTTGGTTCAGAAGAGTCCAGTCGGCAAATTGTAGATGTAGCTGAAGCGTTTGCATATGCTCATGAATTGGGAATGGCTACTATCTTGTGGTGTTATACCCGAAACAACGCTTTCAAAAAAGATGGAGTAGATTATCACGTATCAGCTGACCTGACTGGCCAAGCTAATCACCTGGGTGTTACGATTCAGGCGGATATTATTAAGCAAAAATTACCAGAAGTGAACGGTGGATTCAAAGCGTTGAATACCGGAGGGTCTTCGTATGGAAAGCTTGATGAACGAATCTACACTCAATTAACTTCAGATCACCCAATCGATTTAACACGCTATCAGGTAGCCAACAACTATATGGGTCGTGCTGGTTTGATAAATTCTGGTGGTGCATCTGGTGCAAATGATTTTGCTGATGCTG
>DLXM01000127.1 GCA_003448835.1 Bacteroidota bacterium
CTCATCAGCCCCTTCGCCAGTCAATGCCACCTTAAACCCTGCCTGGTTTACCGCCTTGAATAACGCGTAAGTACTGAGTGCGTGAGGTGCGGTATTGGGTTGTCCTATAGTATCTATGGTGACATCCAGTAAATCTGCAAAATCATGTTCACGAATCATCACCGTATTAAACTTAACACGGCAATGATCCGCCACAGCACGCGCAAAATGTTGTTCATCAGAAGGCCATTTTCCTTCATAAGCCACATGAAAACATTCTAAATCATCACGGTGTTTTGATGCCAATGCAGTGACATAACTTGAATCCAATCCACCACTTGTAACCAAACAAACAGGCACGTCAGTGTGAAGCATTCGTTCAATTTCTTTATCAAATAATGTATCAAACTGATGTGATAACGTTAACAGTGAATGATTGGAAGATACACCATGATGGTGCTCAATCCCCATTGCATTGTATTTTTTAAGGATGGGGCGTTGATTTGCGTGCTTTATTAATAAACTTCGTGTTCCCAGGGTATAAACATCGTGAAAAAATGTTTTATAGTGCCAAATAGCGCGGCCAACCAAATATTCATGCACGGCTTCATTTCGCAATTCTTTTTTAATTGGAAAGGTAAAAAGAGCATCCAATTCTGATGCAAAATACAACATATCATCTGACGAGCTATAGTAATAATACAATGACTTAACTGCGCTAGGGTCAGAAACAAGGATTAATTTTTTTTTGCTCTCATCAACGAGCGCTATAGCAAACATACCATCAAGATATTCGACAAACGAATCACCAAAAAGTTCATAAAGCGGCAAGATTACACTACCATCGCATGTGTCGTGAAAAGAATAGCCGTGGGTTCGAAGCATTTTTTTTAATTCAATATGATTATAAATTTCACCATTATACACGGCATGAAGACCATGTAAGGTAAACGGCTGAGCCCCTCCGTCGACTCCTTGAATAGCCAAACGATTATTGCTCAAACCAAAACCGTTCCCCATTTTTAAAGACTGCTCATCTGGGCCACCGTTCATTTGTTTTAATGCGGCACGATGCATGATATCAACAGAAATGTTTTGAGATCCCCAAAAACCCAAAATACGACACATATTAAAACCCTTATTATTCGGATTGAGCAGCTTGAGGATAATATTTTTGGATCATCTCCAAGACGATCGATGCCTGCCTGGCCATACGAATACCATCATTTGCACAGATGATCCCGCCATGCTCCCTTGTAACGGAGTTTCCTGTCTTAAGGTAGACAGGAGCGCCAATTCGTACCATTTCCGGTGCTTCATAAACGCGGATAAATCCACCTGAAGACACTGGATTATCGGTATGACAATCAAGAGGAATATCGATGGTTTGACGCAACGCTGCGAGCATGGGAAGCTCAAGGTCGCGAACAGGATTAATGCTATTTGCGCCCATGCTTTCCAATAATTTAAATGACGCGGGATTAGCATGCCCACAATGTGCAGAAATTTTAAATTGGATATCTTGCGGTAACATCGATCTAGCCCTCATCTGACCCAACACCCACAATAGTCCTTCATCGTAAACAAGGAAAGATTTCACCTGATGTTCGATGGCACGTTTAATATCTTCAATCGCTCGAACAACTTGCTCTTGGCCTCTTAAACGATAAGCGATCGTTTTACCTTGGGTGGAACCGGCTGTTGCACTGGTATCATAAGAAGCTCTCGGCCCGGTAGACATGACGAAATCACATTTATTTTCCGCGCAGAGCGCAACCATCTCTTTGATTTCAAAAGATGTATGTCTAAAAATACCATAGGTTTCCGTAACTCGATTAATTTTTATCCCAAGTCTATTGCTTTCATTGAGAACGGCCTCCATACTCTCAATAGAGTTCAGGGTTGGAACCTCAATTCTAAAGTCTTTTCCATCAGGAAATTTTTTAGTTGACGTAGGTAAATCAAGACAATCACCACCAGGTAATCCTAATTCTCGAAGTGCGGCACGCGTTGAATCAAACATATTTCTTTCCGATAGAGTGGCGATCAAGCGGGATCAGGGATTATATCCAATTTTTTATTAAGAAAATTACAAATATTTATAATCGTATTGAAGTTACTTACAGTTAAGTCTTCATTTTCAAATTTAATTTTGAATTTTTCCTCAAGAAAGCTCACGATTTGAATCGCAAACAGTGAATTCACATAACCAAGTTGAAATATATCGTCATCGTGCTCAATATGTTCCATATTCATATGCTTACAAAAAAAATCATGAACCGTCTCTTCGGTCTTAGTCGTTTCTATCATACTCACAAACATTCACTCCTTATTTCTATATAATCGGGAATCATCAAATTGTTCTTTGATCCAAGTTCCAAAAGTGACGTTATTCCATCTGAGTGAATCTCTTCAAATCCACTAAATTTGTATGTGATATACATTTGCCTGTTAACGTCATTTGAAACAAATTTTGCGCGCAAAAATACATTTGAATTGCTTGCCATTTTATAAATAAATGCAATGAGGGTGTTCACAATATTTCGAGACATCACACGGCACGACACCAGCAGTAAATTAATCATCCAATGGTCAGCGTTTTTCTCAACCAATGTCAAACCAATCGTTCCATAAGATCCATATTTATCTTCCAAAGAGCAGCTTAATACTTCGTGTGATTCTGAATGCATATAATTATATAGCTCATCATAGCTGTAGGTCACACCTGTAGTATTTAATTGATTGGTTCGAATGGTCAACTCCTCTGCACGCTTAAGATCCTCTTCAGTCAAGCGATTGATTGATAGTTTTAATCCTAATCCCTTCAGAAAATCAATATTTCCACCTTGTGCGGCCTCATCTTTATTACGTTTCTCATCATTTTGATAGTAGAACCGTCTTTGTGCAGATTCATTGGTTATAAATCGTGGTATAAATGCGTGATCATCTACAAATTGACGTGCCTGATCGGGTGAAAACAATGACACAGTTGGGTGCTTTGATTTTACTTCATCGAGTTCGAAAATCTGGTCGTCAACAAACGCAATGGAATCAAGCGAAATATTAATTTTTTTGGCTATTTTTTCAATGGAGTTAGATTTATCATTCCAACTAATTTCAGGGTAAATGAAATACTCCCACAAGCCTAGATCGGTAAGTTTTTTTTCAACAGCCGCGTAA
>DLXM01000210.1 GCA_003448835.1 Bacteroidota bacterium
AAAGATCATGGTACTAACGATTCTTTTGATTATTTTGTGAGTATCAATGCCAATCCATACCGAGAACACGAATTAAAATTACCGAATGGATTCTGGCAAATAATGGTATCAGAAACAGTTGCATCTATGGTTCCAATATCGGTTATTAGTGGAGTTGTAAAAGTGGGTCCACTAACGGCAATATTGGTTCGAAAATTATCGGAAAAAGTGTCAATTTAATCTTAATCGCAAAAAAGAGGAGTAGTCTTGGCATCAGTTAGCACAAATCAACGAGGAAATTGGAATTCTAAACTTGGGTTTATTCTGGCAGCTGCAGGATCAGCAGTTGGTTTAGGGAATATTTGGGGCTTCCCCAGTCAAGTTGCTGATAACGGCGGCGCCATTTTTCTCTTAATTTACCTTATTTGTTGTTTCGCTATTGGACTACCGGTCATGATCGCTGAGTTAACACTTGGACGTCACACCAAGAAAAATCCGGTTGGAGCATTCAGAGCTATCAGTAAAGGCAAATTTGCGCCATTGATTGGTTTTTGGGGATTATTGTGTGGTGTTATGATCTTGTCTTTTTATTTAGTTGTATCCGGTTGGACAGCAGGTTATGTATTAGAAGAAATCTTCTTTTATTTTGACAAACCTGAACTTGCAACCTGGTTTGGCGCATTGGATAACGGACCCAAAAACGCCATCTTTTCGATTCTGTTCATGCTTGCCACAATTTCTGTGATCACTGGGGGTGTAAGTAATGGGATTGAAAAAGCTACCAAATTCATGATGCCCTTACTTATTGCTATCCTTGGAATTATGATTGTATACGTTTTAACCCTTGAGGGTAGCGGTGAAGGTGTATTAGCGTATCTTAAACCTGATTTTAGTAAACTCACAATTGATGTGATTTTCTCTGCTCTTGGTCAATCGTTCTTTTCATTGTCACTGGGGATGGGGGCTTTGATTACTTATGGATCATATATAAGTAGCAAGCAAAATATTGTTGAATCTGCTACCTACGTGACCTTAGCTGACCTGGGAATTGCTTTTATGGCCGGGTTATTAATTATTCCGGCTATGTATGTTGCTCAGACAAGTGGTGTTCAGATTTATGATGAACAAGGAAACTTATTTGCCAGTACACAATTGGTATTTACTGTTTTGCCACAGATGTTTCACAATATGGGTGGACTCGGGATGTTGGCCGGATTATTGTTTTTTACATTACTTGGTATGGCTGCTTTGACCTCTACGATTTCATTACTTGAAGTACCTGTTTCATATGCGATCGATGAACATAATATTACCAGAAAAAAAGCGGCATGGATAATAGGTCTTGGTATTATGGCTATGGCTGTGGTAATCTCATTCCGAATAGAATTAATTGATGTACTCGTTAACATTTTCAATAATATTGGTCTACCATTAGGTGGCTTAATGATCTGTATTTTCCTTGGATATTTCTGGAAGACTCAGAATGCAATTCTGGAGTTAAAAAATGGATTTGAAAACATCGAGAATACTGCTTTTGTGCCAATCTGGACGTTTTTCATTAAATTTGTTTGTCCGATTTTGATTGGCCTTGTATTCGTCACTACAGTTTATAATACATTCGGATAAGCTCAAAGGACGCGAATTTGATATTGTACCGCAACCATAGGAATGGTATTTTTCCGTTCTGTATTCAAACCCTTTCACTAAAATTATTTTATGCCTAAGATTACTACATCAGATTTCAGGAATGGCCTGAATATAATGATGAATGATGATATCTATACGATTATTGAATTTCTTCATGTTAAGCCCGGAAAAGGTGGCGCATTTGTTCGTTCCAAGCTAAGAGGAGTGACAAATGGTAAAGTACTAGATAAGACATGGAGAGCCGGAGAATCTGTCGAAACCGTAAGAGTGGAACGTCATCCCTATCAATATCTTTACTTTGATGGCGAAGTTTACCACTTTATGCACGAGCAAACTTATGAACAACTCGGTATTAACGCTAAACAAGTTGATAAGCCGGCATACATGAAAGAAAGTGAAATCATAACTGTTGTCATGAATGCTGATACAGAACAAGTATTATTCACAGAATTACCTGACCATGTTGTCCTGGTTGTAACTGATACCGAGCCTGGCATTAAAGGTGACACAGCTACCGGAGCTACCAAACCTGCAACATTAGAGTCAGGTGCTACAATTCAAGTGCCTCTTTTTATAAATCAGGGTGACAAACTTCGCGTGGATTCAAGAATTGGATCATACATCGAACGCGTTAAATCTTAATTATCTGCTATGGATCTAAAACAAATTAAAAGTCTTCTCACATTGATTGCCGAAAGTGGCGTGAATGAAGTATATATAGAAGAGGGTGATTTTAAAATTAAGGTCAAAATTAAGTCCGATACAGTACAACATGTATTGCCGGCTTCTGTAAATACAAGCGTTCCTACGGTTGAATACGGGCAAGTTCAAAATCAAGCGCCTGTCCAGCAAACTCCAGCTCCTGCATCTGCTCAAGCACCTCAGGAATCTAAAAAATCGGGCGACTTTGTGAAATCACCTATTGTTGGAACTTTCTACGCTTCTCCATCACCAGATGCAAAACCATTTATTAGTGTTGGTGATGTTGTTGCAAAAGGCGATCCTCTTTGTATCATCGAAGCAATGAAAATCATGAACGAGATTGAATCTGAAGTATCAGGTACCATTACTAAAATTTTAGTAAAAAATGGTCAACCAGTAGAATATGATCAACCTTTGTTTGAAATTGACCCTGCTTAAAATCTATGTTTAAAAAAATCCTCATCGCCAATCGAGGTGAAATTGCCCTAAGGATAATCCGAACCTGCCGTGAAATGGGAATCAAAACCGTTGCGGTATATTCGACTGTCGACGCAGATAGTTTGCATGTTAAATTTGCGGATGAAGCCGTCTGTATCGGCCCTGCTCCATCGCGAGAATCGTATCTAAAGATTCCTCGTTTGCTGGCTGCAGCAGAGATTACCAACGCAGAAGCGATTCATCCCGGATATGGTTTTTTAGCCGAAAATGCTGAATTTTCCCGAATCTGTGCTGAACACAATATCAAGTTTATTGGCCCATCCCCAGATATGATTTCAACAATGGGTGATAAAGCGAAAGCCAAGGAGAATATGATCAAATTTGGGGTGCCTGTAATTCCTGGGAATGAAGGCGTACTCAAAAATTCTGCCGAAGGCAAAAAACTGGCTGATGATATGGGGTATCCTGTTATTATTAAAGCCGTAGCCGGTGGTGGTGGACGTGGTATGCGTATTGTAAAAGAATCATCAGATTTCATCAGACAATACGAAGCAGCGACCAGTGAAGCAGCTGCTGCTTTTGGGAATGGTGCCGTATATGTTGAAAAATTTATTCTTGAACCCCGCCATGTTGAAATACAAATCTTAGGCGACTCCCACGGATACATTACTCACTTAGGCGAAAGAGATTGTTCCCTACAAATGAGACATCAAAAGGTTTTGGAAGAAGCACCATCTCCTGTTTTAGATCCGGAGTTACGCGAAAAAATGGGGCAAGCAGCTATCCGCGCTGCTGAGTCAGTTCAATATGAAGGCGCCGGGACTATTGAATTTTTAGTGGATAAAGATCGAAATTTCTATTTCATGGAAATGAATACCCGAATTCAGGTTGAACATCCTGTTACAGAAGAAGTTACGGATTACGATTTAATTAGATGCCAAATTGAAATAGCTGCAGGTCTCCCACTCCGTCGAAAACCACTCAAAATTCGTGGCCATTCTATTGAGTGTCGAATCAATGCTGAGGATCCTGCACATGGATTTCGTCCAAGCGCCGGTAAAATTAACGTATTTCATACCCCTGGTGGACATAGTGTCCGGGTTGATACACATGCATACTCAGGTTATGTAGTACCCGCAAACTATGATTCAATGATTGCGAAGCTGATAGTTAGCGCCCCTACTCGTGAGGAAGCAATTGCAAGAATGTCCAGAGCTTTAGATGAATTCATCATTGAAGGCATTAAAACTACCATCCCTTATCACAAACAATTAATGAGAGATCCAGGTTTTATTAAAGGTGAATTCAACACACATTATTTAGAAAAACAATTCAAATTTGATCCGGAGTTAAATTAACATGTCATACCCATCTGAATTAAAATATACCAAAGATCACGAATGGATTCGGGTACATGATGACGGTACCGCTACCATCGGAATTACAGAATTTGCTCAAGGTGAACTTGGAGATATTGTATTTGTTGATATCCATGAAATCGGTTCCACTGTAGATAAAGACGATACCTTTGGATCAGTGGAAGCTGTAAAAACGGTTTCAGAATTATTTATGCCAGTAGATGCTGAAATTCTGGAAATTAATCCTGAATTAGAATCTAATCCGGAGTTGGTCAATGAAGATCCATATGGCGCCGGTTGGATGGTTAAAGTTAAGATCAATAATGCTGATCAATTAAATGACCTTTTGGATGCATCCTCCTATCAGGATATAATCGCCTAATAACCAACATCAATGCATAAGCATCATTCCGAATGGATCCTGATACTCGATTTTGGGTCCCAGTACACTCAATTAATAGCACGACGTGTACGAGAATTTCAAGTTTATTGTGAAATTCATCCCTTTAATTCGGACTTATCTGAGTTTAGCTCACATCCGCCGAAAGGTGTTATTCTGTCAGGTGGACCAATGTCAGTTAATGATGCTAATTCTCCGACGCTTAATACAACAATTTATGAGTGGAATGTTCCGGTGCTGGGGGTTTGTTATGGATTACAGATCATTGCTCATACAGACATCCCTGGGAGTGTCGAAAAAGCCAGTAAACGTAAATTTGGGCGTGCCAGCTTACAAATAGACGATCATTCAGACTTGTTTAAAGGTTTTGAAAATAAAACCACGGTTTGGATGAGCCATGGTGATCATCTCAAGCAACTACCTCCGAATTATTGTGTGATTGCGCATACTTCAAATGCTCCAATAGCTGCAGTAAAACATACTACAAAACCAATTTATGGTGTTCAGTTTCACCCTGAAGTTGTTCATACCAATGATGGTAAACTGCTCATATCGAATTTTTTGAAGACTATTTGTAAATGTGTGGGTGAATGGACACCGGATTCATTTATAGAGTCATCCATTCAGGAAATCCGTGCCAAAGTTGGGTCAGACAAGGTGATATGTGGACTATCAGGTGGTGTGGATTCTACTGTAACGGCTGTGTTATTACATGAAGCACTGGGCGATCAACTTTTATGCGTATTTGTAGATAACGGGTTACTCAGAAAAGATGAATTCAAGAAGGTAATGGATCTATATAAAAGAGATCTGAAGTTACCGGTTAAAGGTGTAGATGCGAGTAATTTATTTTTGGACAGATTGCATGGTGTAACTGATCCTGAGAGTAAAAGAAAAATTATTGGAAATACATTTATTGATGTATTTGATGAAGCTATTTCTAAAGAAGCAGGATTCAAATATCTGGCACAGGGTACTTTATATCCTGATGTTATAGAGAGTGTATCATTCAAGGGTCCATCAGCTACGATTAAATCACATCATAATGTTGGTGGATTACCCGATAAAATGAATTTGAAATTAATCGAACCAATGCGGGAGCTTTTTAAAGATGAAGTTCGTGTAGTTGGGAGAAAACTTGGAATTCCTGATCATTTTATTGAACGACATCCTTTCCCGGGTCCTGGACTCGGAATTAGAGTAATTTCAGACTTGACCAGGGAAAAATTAGATTTACTACGTGAAGCTGATCATATTTTTATTGAAGAGCTTCATAGACATGATCTTTACTCAAAAACATGGCAAGCATTTGTAGTGCTTTTACCGGTTCAAAGTGTCGGAGTAATGGGTGATGAACGTACCTATGAATTTACTGCTGGACTAAGGGCCGTAACGAGTATAGATGGTATGACTGCTGATTGGGCTCACCTCCCGTATGATTTTCTCGCACATGTTTCAAATCGAATTATAAATGAAGTCAGAGGTATTAACCGGGTAGTTTATGATATAAGCTCAAAACCACCGGCTACAATTCAGTGGGAATAATTATTAGGCAACACATCAATAACCTACTTCGTTATTTGTAAGTCGAAATCATTAAACGAAGATCAAAATATGCGATTAATTTTACTTCTGGTAATTACCTTATTTACGAATGTGAGTTTCGCCCAACAGACTGTGGCTGATATAAAGTCTTTCGAAAACGCACTCCAAATGTATGATAATGGGCAATTTCAGCAAGCTATAGTGTATTTTAGAAGTGATCAATCACCCGTTTCTCAATTATTTTTAGCCAAGTCTTATTTCGCTTTAGGCCAGAATTCAGAGGCCGAAATTATAGCTAAACGATTGTCAAATCTTCAGGATATTGAAATTCAACTAGAGGCCAATTATCTGCAGAGTCTCATATTCATTGGAAAGAAACAGTTTGTTGAAGCCATAAATTTGCTATCCCGGACACTTTTGTTATCCGAAAATTATAACAATTCTATTCTACGTGATATTAGCGAGCTTCAGCATAAACTAATTGCCTATTTATCATTCAATCAGAGACTCACAGCAATTAGGTCTGTAGATGATGAAAATATCCGCAATAAAATTGTACTCGATTATTATTCCGATTATCCACAAGCCCAAGCTACCAGATTACTCGAAGAATTGATGAGAATTGATTCTTCACTAAATTTATCAGGTCATCTGAGAAGAGCTTCCTCCCAAAAAATTAATGTCAATAACCGCTATAAAAGAGAATACCCAACAGGTAACATCATAAATATGGGGGTTCTGCTTCCCTCCTTTGCCAGATCTGCAAATGACAAATCAGTATCTCGTGGTCTATATAACGGATTATTAATTTC
The DNA here is from genome assembly GCA_003448835.1 of Bacteroidota bacterium. GTDB lineage: Bacteria > Bacteroidota > Rhodothermia > Balneolales > HLUCCA01 > UBA11400. The sequence continues at coordinate 6,882 of DLXM01000210.1, forward strand.
GGTCGATGAATTTAACCGAACTAATACTGACAGAAAAATCAAGTTACACTATCTCGATTCGGATGAAATAAAGAATAATCTTAGATCCGGATTACAACGAGCAATAGATGAATTAAATATCGATGTGATTGTTGGCCCACTGTTTTCAGAACAAGTCGAAGATTTATCAACTTTTGTAGATCGATTGGCAATCCCATTTATAGCTCCACTAGCGAATACATTTGATATTTCAGGCGGACATGATTTTATTCTGCAGATAAATCCATCATTTGAATCCCGTGGTCGTCAAACAGCAAGAATTGCGATTAATTCACTTAAACTGCATAATTTTGGTGTAATGACCGAGAAAGGGACACATGGCGAAACTGATGCCACTGCATTTGCAGAAGAAGTCACTAAAC
>DLXM01000034.1 GCA_003448835.1 Bacteroidota bacterium
ATGGGTTCGGCAAGGGTGCGGGTCGCACTCCTGGCATTTGCATTCTGTACGAAATCTGCCATACTTCACTCCCGCCCTTGGGCCCTTGGGCTGAATAATACTCTATAGGACGGGGGGCTTAGCCTTTGCTGAAGGGAGCGGGAGAATGAAATTATCAAAATATCACGAAAAAGAACAAAAGAAGATTTTCGACAATTCGTGAACTACTTAAGAAATTATATCTTGTATAATTTTCAGAATAACAAATTAGGTGGGAATCTTTGACAGAATCCTCAAAACAAGTTTTTTCCAGTGATTTAGTAAAATATATCATTGCAAGAACTGCGGGTACGCACACGAATGACGAAATTTTCGACGATGCCCGCCCAAGCAGAAAATTTATTATTGGAACCTTGGCAGCTCCGAGAAAAAAGGATCTGTTATCCCATGATAGTGAGGGGGATCGTGCTTCGATTCGAGCACAGCGATTGAAGGTTTCATTACTTGTTGATAGAACGAAAATCAATGAATCGTCGGAAATAAATCTAAAAATTACCGGGAATGTGTTTTATCAGATTAATGAGAAAATCGTTCAGGATCCCGAAGAAAAAAAAGACACCGGTGACGATCAAAAAACGCCCACCTATAAAGACACTCAAAGATGGAAACGACTCGACTTTTCTGAAACTTGGAATGTGAAACTTTTCAATTCTGTTCCGATAGATTCCCAACAAAAAAATATTGATTTTTCAGCGGTGAGACTTCTCGCGAATAGTGATCCATTGTTAAGAGATAGTAAAAAAATATTCGAAGATATTTGGAAAGCAGAAATATCAGTCCACGTAAGCGATTTCGATGAAAAAGATCTGATGGTAACGATTTACCTCAGGAACAATGCAGTTGAACCTGATAAGCCGGATTCCTTTGAAAGGACTCTGTTTAACTGCAAATTAACAGGGACACTGAATAATAATTTCTCTCACGAATTCTCTGATGAATATCTGTACGAAGGCCACAAACAACGATATTTCTACAGCTTCAGAACAATCAACTGCCAGGCTTCGTGGGACGTCAAAGGAAAGGTATTCTCCACGGATCTTTTTGGTTATTTCGAGCAGGAAAACATTCGACCCAGAGCATCTCTTACAGGGACGAATCTGAATTTTAATAATTTAATGCGTCCCGCGTCGGTAATTAGCGGTCTCGAAAACCTCTTGAAAAAAATGAATGAGCAGCATCTTCAGTATTTGAAGAATATACCCCCGGGCGTCGATAAATCCGATTTCCAACCGAGAGAGGGAGACAAACAAAAATCATGGGGCGAACGACTGGAATTGATCCAGCAAAATGCCTATCTGATTTCTCGTTTTTCAAGAGGAATCGATCTGATAAAATCGGATAAAAATGTAAGAGAGTCGTTTTTAAAGACCAATGAGGCGTTTGAAAATTATTATGCTACAAAGGGTATTGCAAACGCAGGATGGAGAGTTTTTCAGTTAGTTTTTCTTATTTCAAGTTTGGAATCCGTTGTAAAGGAAACAGAGTTAGATGTTGTCGATGTCCTCCATGTTGATACCGGTGGAGGAAAATCTGAAGCATATTTTGCACTAGTTGTGTTCACTGCATTCTTTGAGAGGACTCAAGGAAAAGCAGAGGGTGTGACAGCCATCGTTAAATTTCCACTTCGCATGCTGTCAATTCAACAATTAGAACGACTATCAAGCATACTAATTCATGCCGATCAGGTCCGCAAAAGAAATAAGGCGTTATTCCCTGGTCAGAATTTTTCATTGGGGTATTACGTTGGAAACACCGAAGAATTTCCTGATCTGTACAAAAAAGTCAAGGATACCCTTTATTCGAAAAAAATCCTTAAAAGTCCTGCCCCAGAATCGGTAATAATTTCTCGCTGTCCTCTCTGCACAACACCCCCCGTAGGTACGGTAAGGCTGATCGATGATGAAAAACATGGTCGGATAGTTCACAAATGCGACAAATGCGGAGAAGAGTTTCATATTTATTTTAGTGATCGTGAAGTTTTTCGCTGGAGACCAACGGTTATTGTGTCTACCGTTGATAAATGGGCGGCCCTCTCATCTCAACGGCGGATTCGTTCACTGCTCGGGGGTTCTGGAAGTCATTGTCCCGATGGACACGGATTCATTCCCTCCGGAGAAACATGTGAAGAAAAAAAGGATGAAGCATTTCAGTGTAAAAACATCGGGAAAAATGAAAAAGGCTCAACTGGCCCACGATTGTCAATTCAAGATGAGATGCATTTGTTAAAAGAAGGCTTTGGCACAATTTCTGCACATTTTGAAGGATTGATTGAAACAATATCTGAATTTTCGTCAAAACGGCAGTTCAAACATGTTGCAATGAGTGCGACATTGAATGGCACGAAGAAACAAATTGATGAGCTCTATAAAAAAGGTACTTTTCTCATACCTGGTCGCTGTCCTGATGGCGTAGGAGCTTCAACGGATATTTTCTTTGAACGAATAGACGGCCCAAAAAGAATCATTTATGGATTTAAACCGAACCTCCGGGACAACCATTATGCTGCATTAAGGACGCTTCTACATTATCTGGAATTCATCATTGATGCCCAGATGCAACTAAATTCAAATCCGACTCAATTTTGTGAAAAATACTCAGTATCAGAAATAAAATCAGGTCAGAATTTGATAAATCATTTCCTGATCCCGCTTACGTACCACATCAAAAAACAGGATGTCTACGATATGGACCGGTTGAAGGATGCCGTTATTGGAGACATTTTAGAGAAGAAATACAAAGTTGGCATCGCGGGTAAAACACTGACTGGCGACACAAATTTGGAAGACTTGAAAAAAGCAATCGACGACGTGAGAAACTATATCAAAAACTATGATCCTCAAAAAATTGCTTCCGGCAGTCAAATTTTTGAACCATTATACGCGACGTCGGTTGTCTCTCATGGAGTAGATCTTGAAGAATTGAATCTCATGGTTTTTCAAGGTCTGCCATATACAACATCTGAATATATACAGGCCTTGTCACGGGTTGGGAGGAAGGAGCTCGGGATTGTGTTACTTTGGTTCTATCCCAACCGGGTGCGCGACGATAGTTTCTACAGAAATTTCAAAAGATATCATGAAACGCTAGATCACCAGGTCAAACCAATACCGGTCAACCGGTATTCCCGCTTAGGATTGCATCAAACTATCAATTCGATTTTTTGTGCGACCGTGATTAACCACATGTCGAATCTAAAGGGAAAGCCGCTCTATCGCAAACAGGACGTAGCGATTCTTGATCTAAACGATAAAAAACACATCGTTGAAATTATTAAAAAAGTGTACAGAAGAGATATTCTCGATATCAATGTTCACCAAGAAGTTGAGGACCGAATCAATGAAATTATGCAGAGTAATGAGAAATCTACAACATATTTTCCAAAAATTTTAGCAAAAAGTGGGGATTATTTTTACCGAAATCAGTCAGGAATGCGAGGCATCCAAAAGCAGCTAATCCTCGGCATGGTTAATGAAGATAAGAACAGAATTTTGAGAAGGGGGAAATAAAAATGCCTCTCGACACTCACAGAGTTCCAGAGAACAGTGCTTTCTTCCAAGGTCACCTCAAGCAATTTTTTTCGAAGGATAAATTCAGTTTTGAAATTGTTGCAAACTATGAGGACCGGGACAAATCTGCGCAAATTAACGTTGCGAAGTACAAACCAATTTTTCTAAGGTTGATCAATAATTTTGTGAGTAAAAGGCAAAAAGAAGGATATTCTGTCGATTTGGTTTCGGCTGATAACCTGATCATTCACGGGATAAAATTCGTCGATAACGAAAAAGATGACGGCCTATCAGGACTTTTTCGATTATCTCCTCAAGCGGCAATTTGTAAAAAGGATAAATGCAATCAGTATTTTTTGGTCGATGAAGGCCGCAAATGCGGACATACCGACGACGATGAGTGGGAACAGATTACTTTTCTTGCATTCTGCGATGATTGTGGACGCTATGTCCCAATGCACCTGATGACAAATATTAATCATGACTGTAAAAAATGCGCTCAAAAAAATTCCTTGAAAAAGCTAAAATGGGCAAAAAAAGATGACCTAGGATCTTACAGTGTTGAATGCATCCATTGTCATGCCACAGAAAGATTGTATTTTTATGAATGTGACCATACGATTCACAAGACCAATCAGGTTCTCTCGTCAAAACCTAAAAAAAGATTCAAGGGGGTTCCATCAAGAGCTCAGACAATAATTCATCCGTATGTAGTTTCAATCCCTGATATTCCACAAGAGTATGAAATTGACAGTTCGGGGAGAAGGAATCGAGATGGAATGTTTCTTTCCGAGGCATTTAGAGAACTATTTTCGCCAGACCTTGAAGAATCATTATTGTATCTCTCCGAATTTCATGAGGCAATAAAACAAGATGCATCTTTTTGGGAATTGAGACGGATTGAAGATTTATGTGAAGAGCTGAATTTGAATATTTTAAACAAAAGTGGCTGGGGATCTAACGAGGTTCAGAGACTTATAAGATCTATCATCAAAGATGTAAAATTAAAAGTTTCCGAAGGGGGCAACCCCGATCTGTTAAAGAGCAGATATGGTATAGAAAAGATTTCGAATGCGCTGAACCAGGTTAAAGACATCGGCATAGATGAAAATGATCTTCAGGGTCTATTTCTTCTGACTTCTGTGAGTAGTATAGAAAGTGGCAAACTGGTCCCCAAAAAACGAAAAATCCCTAATTT
>DLXM01000186.1 GCA_003448835.1 Bacteroidota bacterium
TAGAGTAATCCATCGGGCTTTTATTTTATCCGGACGTATTGAAAGGTCAATATATTGTATGTTTATACATCATGTATTGACTGGTGTGCGAGGTCAGCTTCGGGCTTGATAAGTTTGTTGACTATATCGTAAAAAAGGTTTACCCGCACACATTTTATTTCTCACGAGTCTGGACAGTACTTAAGGCCACCAGTAGGTGAGCAAGGATAAGACAAAAGGGTAGACTATGGAGAAGTAGTCAATGCGCAACTGCTAACCTAATATTTGCGTCATGGAACTTCGTAAACAAGCCATAGGTATCGATATCTCCAAAGAAACCTTTACAGCATGTCTGGGTAGTTTGCCCAACAGTGGATTAGCTCAGTTGAGTAAAGTAGAGGTCTTCCAGAATAATAAGAGTGGGTTTAACCGACTGTTGCGCTGGGCAAAAGCGATGGTGGACACCAAGGTGGAGTTGGTTTATCTGATGGAATCCACTGGAGTATATTACCAGAATCTAGCCTACCATCTCCATGGGATTGGCAAGACGGTTCATGTGGTACTGCCTAACACCAGCGCACATTATGCGAAAAGCTTAAATGTGAAGACTAAGACCGATGTGGTCGATGCGCGTGTTCTCGCCCGTTTTGGCCTGGAACGCAGCCACCGCATCTGGGAACCCCCGTCACCGTTACTCGAAGAGCTTCGTAACCTGACCCGATATTATGTGCAACTTCAAGAGCAGAAGACCGTGGTTAACAACATGGTCCAAAGTAAGCAACATGCCCATCGTGTTCAGCCCTTTATCTTGAGCAGTAACAAACAGTTGGTGAGCCAGATTGATCGACAGATTGAGCGCTGTAAACTCCAAATTGAACAGCTTATAGCGGGGGATCCGGACTTAAGTGCACGCGTCAACCAACTAGCTAGTATCAAGGGCGTCGGTCGGTTAACTGTTGCGGTCATCCTGGCTGAAACCAAGATGTTTGAGGGCATAGAGAATGTACGACAACTGGTCAGTTATGCCGGCTATGATGTCGTGGAGCGTGAGTCCGGGACTTCGATAAAAGGGAAATCACGTATCTCAAAAAAAGGGAATCGCTTCATTCGTAATGCCCTGTATTTTCCAGCTATGGTAGCGTGTAGGTTTAATCCGGACCTAAAGGAATTCTACCATCGGATTATTCAAAATAAACCCTCAAAAATGGTAGGACAGGTGGCTGTGCAACGAAAGTTACTGGTGTTAATGTATAGTTTATACAAGAATGGATCCCAGTACCAAGTAGGTTATAACAAAGTAGCCCCGATCCCAATGGCCGAGGCTACACGAGATAATATTGCTTAAAGCAGATACTTCTATAGGTAATGCTAATATATAGATTCTGTTAAAATTTTACTTGTTATTCATAACAGTACCTTTTTTTATTTTTACATGTTACATGTTACATGTTACATGTTCTTCAGATTTAATTCCGTGAACGGGTACAAAAACTCATCAGTTACTTTGTATATAAATATCACTATAAAATGATGCCAATCGCTGTGCCAACTAAAATGCACTTGTACTTACTTGGGTACTTTAATCGAATAATAAGTATAACCAACTAAGCTATTGGTTAGATTTATCTGCAGCAATCACCAAGGCAATCGAATAGTAACTGTTAGTTCATATTTAATACGATACCCCGTTTCCAACTCTCAATTAAATCATATTCTACACTGTGGTAATATCGTTGACGTTGTAGAATGTAGTGCTGATAGGGGAAGAATTGATCAGAAACTTTTGGGCGATAGAATATGAATGTCGTTAATGGATCAGCTCTGTTATATGAATAATACCAAATTGAGGTATCCAGGTAGTTCTCAACAAAATAAGGTGGACCAAATAAGATAAAAACCATCCCCATATCGGTTTTCCAGCCCTCTTTAAAATTTGAAAACTGTTTATTGGCCTGCTCTACACGACTGTAATACAATTCAATTACCTGTCGTGCTCTGTTTGAATTGCGCATATCTTTGAGCCAGAATAAATCAACATGTTTTTTTAAACTATCCGCATCCTCTATTTCCATGAGCCTGTCATATTCACGGCGTCCCATGAGGTAAACCAACGGTTCTGCAAATTCATGCATATTCCTTACTGAAGGAAAGTATGGTGTCGTAATGTTGAATTCACGAGCTTTAAATAACGTTGTTGCTTCAGCATCCGCATTCTCAACGTTTACTTCAAATCTGTAATTTCCTGTCCGTGGCATTGGAATGTTATACTCGATTAAAATACTTCCTGTTTCGGATCTGAGTACACGAGATGTTGTAAAAATTTCGTCCAGACGTTGATATTCAATGCCTTTATATAAGATAGATCCAGGTGAAGGTTGTATGCCGGCTAATGCACGGGCAGGGAGCGAATCGGCATTAAAAGTGTACATCCCCATATTAATTCTGGTTTCAAAATTGTTATCAGGACGAGTAATCTGATACTGAAATTTGAGCGTATCGAATCTATCCTGAACAAAATAAGTCGTAATTGGGATGAAACCTTCGTCATTCGAATTGTCCTTACCCAATAACATAACACTGGTGATGCCTACATCAGTACTATTTGGATCCGGAATATTTGTACTTGTCCTTCTTACTGTTTGGCTACTTGAAGCTGCATCCACAACTGATACCAGTATTTCGTAATCACCCGGTAAGAGGGGGATTCTTTCGGTATAATTAGCCACTTCGCCACTATCGATCACACGTCTGTCGGAATCCGATATAACTAGTTCCTGAGTTCGATTCTGAATCATGACGCTCTCATTATCAATTATCTGATAAATTTGAATACTCAATTGTACTGTGGCATTATAAATTCCATCTTCAATCTTGTAAACAAGACTTCCTTTTACAATATCAACTGTTAAATCTATTCCCGGCAAATCATCGTCATCAAATAATCCTACAGCTAAAATCCGCATTTCCGGGTGCCCTTGCTGGAATGTAACATCCGAACCACGGTCTATATTCGCCATCCTTTGAGACTTACATCCGGCGATTATAGCAACTACGAGTATGAACGACGTTAAATAACGGGAAATACGCATGTTATTGATCTCTTTTTCGTTGATATGGACTAATTTCAATGTAACATTTTTATTCTTAACGCGAAATCTATTCCAATTCGTTTACATCATTATTAATTATATCCTTTTTATCGGCTTTTTTATGGATAAGTTGTCCTACTTACCGTATATATTCGAATCAAAAGTGCCGTTTCTCCTCTCAATTCTTTATCTTTAAACTTCAATCAATTAGGGTAAATTATTTCATTTTATGATCCATTCTGACCGAAGAACTAAAATTGTCTGCACCATTGGACCTAGTTCCAATACATTCGAAAAAATCATGGAACTGGCTCAGGCTGGTATGAACGTTGTCAGGTTAAATTTTTCTCATGGGACTCATGAAGATCATAAAAAAGTGATCGAAACCATCAGGGCCGTCGCGCAAAAAATAGGATACAGTTTACCGATTCTTATGGATCTCCAGGGTCCAAAGATCAGAGTTGGACAAATGAAGGATGGTTCGCAAGCAGTCGTGGCTAATAGTTATGTTACACTTACTCCCGACACAACCGTTGAGGGGACACCCGAAGTGATTCCGATTGATTATCCAACTTTGGCAAAGGATGCTCGGCCCGGTGACACAATTTTACTGGACGATGGTCTGTTTGAATTTCGTGTTCTTAAGGTCGAAAGCGACAAAATTACTGCCCAGGTTATAAATGGCGGTATTCTGAAATCCAGAAAAGGTGTGAATCTTCCAGGCGTAAAGCTCTCTATTCCTGCTACTTCCGAAAAGGATATTGAGGATCTTGAATTTGGTCTGAAAATGGGGGTTGATTTAGTTGCCCTATCTTTTGTTCGCCATGCAGATGATGTCCAGAATTTAATTTCACGAATTCGGGCTGCCGGATCAAACGCGGGTATCATAGCAAAAGTTGAAAAGCCGGAAGCATTAGATAATTTTGAAGAGATTCTGGAAGAAGCTGACGGAATTATGGTTGCGAGAGGTGATCTGGGTATTGAAATTCCGAGTGAGACCGTTCCTTTACATCAAAAAAGAATGATTAAAGCCTGTCGAGCTGCCGGGAAGCCTGTAATTACAGCAACTCAAATGCTCGAGTCTATGATTACTAATCCACGTGCTACGCGTGCCGAAAGTTCTGATGTAGCCAATGCTGTGCTGGATGGAACAGATGCGGTAATGTTATCCGGCGAGACTGCCTCCGGAAAATACCCGGTTGAGGCTGTTCGTGTAATGGACAAAATCTGCAGATCTATTGAAAAACAGACTTCATCGATCTATATGAATCTGAATTTCAAAAAACCTGAGTGGAAAGAAAAACAAGTAATCGAGTCTTTGAGTTTTAGTTGTGTTCGTATTGCTGAGGAAGTAGATGCAAAGGTTATTGCAACAATTACCCACTCCGGTACGACCGCACGTCGTATCGCTAAATTCAGACCTAAAGTGCCAATTGTTGCTTTTACAGAAAGTTTGGATGTCCGAAGACAATTGAATTTAGTTTGGGGCGTTCAATCAGTAAAGTTAGACGAAATATTTGACACAGATCGTAGTGTTCAGCTCATGGAAGAATATTTACTCAATCAGGGTTACGTGCAACGTGGTGATCGTATTGTAATTGCTACAGGCATGCCTATTACCAAGCGTGGACGCACCAACATGATTAAGATCAGTACCATAGAATAAGTTTATGCGCCGTATCATCTCAGCTTTGTTGTTAATAATATTTATTTCCGGTTGTGGATCCGGATTAAAGCAACGTTGGGGTGATTTTAATGCCTATTATAACACGTTTTATAATGCCCAAAACAGCTATAAAAATGGAATCCGTTCTGTAGAATCTCAGGCATATGTAATTAATGCTGAGCGACCAATTCGGATCCACCGTACTCCGGTTCGAGCCGGACAATCTGATTTTGAAAAAGCAATTGAAAAGTCAGCTGATGTTTTGCGTGATCATTCCAATTCGAAGTGGGTTGATGATGCACTACTGCTTATCGGGAAGTCGTATTTTTATCAATCTCAGTTCTTTTCAGCAGAACAGAAATTTAATGAAGTCCTTGCTGCTACAGCGAATCAATCCAGCAGGCAGGAAGCGGTCTTATGGAAAGGGCTTATCTATCTTGAAACGAATCGAATATCTGAGGGGCTCAATTATGTTGATGGAGTTATTGATTCAGATGAATATGAATGGGATGAACAGACTTTAGCTGAGCTTCAACTTGTTCTGGCACAATTATATATTGAAAATGATGAATTTGATGCAGCCGCGGCGGCACTATCATCAGGATTACCTGATATAAGAGATGAATTGCTTCGTTCTCGGGGACATTTTTTATATGGCCAAATACTTCAACGCCAACAGGATTATCAGAATGCATTGAATGCTTATCGAAGTGTGAGTCGAAAATATCCTGAATATCAATTGTTATACCTGGCTCAAGTCAAACAAAACGAAATTTTGAGGGAAATGGGTAGACATGATGAGGCGATAAGAAATCTTAATTCGATGACCAGGGATGATAAAAATTTTGATCAGGTAGGCGATCTCAATTACGAAATTGGACGCACTCTTCAATACAAGGGTGAAGTTGATGAAGCATTTCTTTTGCTAAATGAAGTCTTGTATAGTAGTATTCGTCCGCCAGCGAGAGAAACAATTTCAAAAAGTCATTTTGCGATTGCTGAGCTTTATCGATTTGATTTTCAGAACTACCGACTCGCTGCTGCCCATTATGATTCCGCATCTCGTGGTTCAACTGATTTAGAAAGACTTCCCGAATATTTTAATGCCGCTGAAATGGCAAAATCTTTTGGTGATTTCACCAGGTTAAATGCTCAAGTCAATGAAATGGATAGTCTGTTATGGTTGGCATCTCTACCTGAAGATGAATTTGAACAAGTTATTGAAGATATCAGAATTGAACGCCAGGCGGAATATGAAAGACAACAACGTCAGGAACAACTTCGAGGAACTACACTGGTAAATGTAAATCCAGGACAAAATAATCAACAGAATTCAAGAGAATACGGGTTTTTAAATCATTTGAATCCGGAGATGGTTCGTCAGGCATCAGAATCCTTTGCTGCTCTGTGGGATGAACGCCCGCTTGTTGATAACTGGCGTCGGTTACAAGCCGTTAGATCATCGGGTGGAAGAAGTTCTGGGTTTGCAAGTGATACTTCTGAAGATTCAACTTCTATTACTGCCTCTAACTCATTATCAAGTGATCATCTCAATATTGATTTATCTGTAATTCCATTTGATTCAACAGCTAAATTATCCATGCAAGATCGTCTTGCTGCGGTATCATACGAAATGGGGAATGTTTTTTATTTGAATCTGGATTTACCGGATTCAGCATTAGTATATTACGATAGAGCTATTTACGAATTTGAAGATGCATCTATTCGACCTCAAGCAATTTATACCAAAGCCGATATCTATCTTTCAAAACAGGACACATCCTCAGCTCAAAAGTATATTAACCTAATGATTGATGAGTATCCGAATAATAGGATAACCGAGCGTTTGTTAGTCCGTTTGGGTAGGGTCTCGGAATCTGATATTTATATTTCTGAAGATGAAATCATTTCAAGTGCTTTTGAATCATTAAAAAAGGAGATTTTAGGTATAAGTCCTGATGAAAAGTTATTCAAACTAGTTGAATTTCAGTATTTACATCCAGAAACCCCGTTCGACGCATCCATTTTTATGATGAAATCGATGGCTTATGCCCAACTTGCCATGCAAGAAATTGAATTTGAGGAACGGCTTGCCAATTACAACTCTGAAGTTGATAAGTGGAATGATAAACTGACTAAGTTTGAGACAATAAAAGATTCAGTGCGAATTGAACTCCAGGCAGATTCATTAGATCAAGGTATACGTGACTCTTTGACTGTGATTATGGATTCGGTTTTAACAGCTCCCAATTTAGATGTATTTTTTCCATATATAGGAGCAAACTGGGATAGTACAAGGTATTTTTTAAATCGGATTATCACAGATCACTCGGGTTCATCGGTTGCAGATCAGGCTAAAATACTCTACACAGAAATCGATTTGCCGGAATCTCTCAGAATTTTACCAACTGATACGATTCAGGTTGAGTTGGGTGATTCATTGAGTTCTGATTCAACTTCAATTGAAGATAGTCTCGAGATTATGGATCCACCGCCATTTGAACAAGATGAATCAGAACTAACTCCTGATTCGACAAAAGTTCTGTTACCTGATTCTACGAGAGCTAAACCGGTCCCTGATACCACTCGTGTTCCAGTTCCAGACTCGACAAGAGTACAACAGC
>DLXM01000029.1 GCA_003448835.1 Bacteroidota bacterium
CCTCAATCTGGTGTGAATGTCCCTGCAGAACGGCTTTTACCCCGTGTCGTTCCAGAATTTCACGGAATTCACGATTATCACTGATTACCATGTGATTCATGGCCAACGCTTCAGGATCGCCGTTAATTTGACCAATATTACAAAATGCCGCAATATGAATTACAACAACTGTGGGCATGTCTTTGTTCGCACCTAAATCGAATCGAAGCCAATTTAATTGCTCTTCACCTAGTTTAGCCGAATAACTAGGACCGGAAGGTGTATCCATTTCATGGATTGTATCCATAACAACAAAATGCCAGCCATTATGGTTGAAACTATAATAATTGCCTGGCATTCCTGTAGCTTCAGTAATGAGCTTTTTGCCGATATCCGGATCATCGATGGCAACTTTTCTGCGACTCGATAATCCAAGTACATCGTGATTCCCGATGCAACCGTACCATGGCATATCTAATTTGTTTGAAGCATTTACAAAGAGGTCAATCATATCGATGAAATCCTCTTTCTCGTTGTAAAGTCCGTCAAACGCCATGTCTCCACCCATCAAAACAAGATCGGGTTTGGTTTCAAGGGCGTTAACTGAAGCGATACAGGCTGCATAACCGATGTGTCCCTGGCGTTGGCGACGGACATGCATATCGGTTAAATGGGCAAAATAAAATGCGGTGTCTTCATCGCTGATTGTTGGTAAATTAAGTCCGGTTTCAATAACACTGGCTTTTGCTGTGACCGATAATACACCGATTCCACCGGCACCAACTACGATTTTTTTAATGAAATCACGTCTGCTTTTTGAAACAGTGATTGGGGATACTTTTTCTTTCATGACGCTATGTAGATGATTTAAAATATAACTATCGGTAAATACCCAAATCGCCACATAGATTCAACCCATATATGAAATGTTTACACTTTTTTCACACACACAACTTTTATCAACATCATGGGACTGACTCTCCACGTGCTGCCCCCAACAAGCGATACCAGTCTTCATGGGATAATTCAATATCATCGACCATGGCTGAAGCTTTGATTCTATCTGGGTTAACTGTTCCGATAATAGGTTGTATTTGTGCTGGATGTCGGGTAAGCCAACCCAATATGATTGCTTCGACCGACGTACGGTAAGCTCCCGCCAGATCACTAATTAGTTGTATCAGAGCATCCGGTGCCCCACGACCACGAACAAAAAGCTTACCAGCCGCAACCGGAGACCATGCTTGTAACATGATGTTATGTTTTCGGCAATAGTCTATAGTACCACTGGACCCGGAAATACCAACTGTACTTTGGTTAAATAATATTCCTTCTTCGATGAGTGATCGGTGCAAAAGACTGATTTCAACCTGATTAATTACTAATGGTTGATCTACATAGTTTTTTAGCAAATCAATTTGTCCGGCATGGTGATTACTCACGCCAAACCATCTGACTTTTCCCGTTTTAAACAGGTGGTCAAATGCTCGGGCTACTACAGCGGGTTGGACCAAGGCATCCGGGCGATGGAGTAATAAAATATCTAAATGACTGGTGTTGAGACGTCGAAGTATACCTTCAACTGAATTAATGATGTGATCGTATGAAAAATCATAACGCGCAGGTGAGTGGGGTTGTGGATCACCGGCGAATCGAATACCACATTTTGACTGTAGAATAATTCGATTTCTAAGTCCGGGATCCTGTCGAAGTAACTCTCCAAAAACGAGTTCAGACTTTCCGCGAACATAAATATCTGCGTGGTCAAATAAGTTTATACCCTCATCCAAAGCAGCATTAATCGCATTATAAGCTGTGCTTCTTTCTGCATCGGTAATTTCAGGACTATTCCATTTACCACCGATATTCATGCACCCATATGCAAGTGTTGAGCTTTCTAAATCGGTTCCAGGTATTTTGAATGATTTCATAATTTTAAAGATCTAAGATTCTTTTGGTAGCTTCAGCAATTGCAAGGAGTCCATCATTATCGATGGACCAATTTTCCGTTGTCAATCCATAACAAAACATTGATAATAGCCATTCACGTCCATCCGGAGCTTTAACATATCCAACATCGCCACGCACTTCTGTCACACGCCCTGTTTTTCCTTCATATGACCATCCGTGGGGTAAAACACGGGGAATACTAACCTGATCGGTCTGTTTACTCAGCATTGATCGGATGTCATTTACTACAGATAGCGGAAGTTTGTTTGGGCGATAGATTTCACTTAGCAGCGTTAACATATCGGATGCTGAAGTTTGTCCTAACCCAAATACTTTTGAATCTTCAGTATTCGGGGAAAATGCTTTTCGAAATAGCTTCGTGTCTGTTAAACCAAATGTTCGAATGAACTGATTTACATTATCTATTCCAACCACATCCATTACTAAATTTGTAGCAGTATTATCAGAAATGGCCGTCATAAGATAACAAGCATCATGAAGTGTTAACTCATGGGGAGTATTTAAATGCTGAAGGACTCCCATTCCGCCCACTTTATCTGATTCTTTAAGTGTAATCTTAGTGTCCCACGATAGATAACCATCGTAGACACACATGGCGGCATGCATTAAAATGGGTAGTTTAATTGTACTTGCTGTAGCTACAAGGTCATTTTCCCGATATTTCCAGGATGTTTCACTACCCAATTTAATGGCATGAATATGAAGATTTCCTTCATACTTGGATTCAATATCCGCAAACATAGCTAATTATAATTTACTGTCAGAACTAATACCCAATCTTTCATAGAATGATTCATTATTGATCAAGATATTGTTTTATAGAACAATGTTAAATTAGTTTTGAATATATTCATGAAATTAAATCCTCTAAGTCTAACTACATGCTCTTACTTCTGATAACTATAGCAACACTATTACAAACAGCGGATAAGCCAGCATATGTTATTTATAATAAATCCGGTGAAATTGTTAATTATTCAGAGGTTGTTGCAGCCTCAGCTGAGAAAGAAATTGTGTTTTTTGGTGAACTCCACAACAACCCAATTGCACATTGGTTACAGTTTGAATTGACTCGTGATCTTCATCAGCTTGACACATCCCGTACGGTCCGTCTTGGATTTGAAATGTTCGAAGCCGATCAACAAGTATTATTAGATGAATATGCTGCAAATCAATTAACCACAGCAAATTTTGAACGAGAAACACGCTTATGGGATAATTATAAAACCGATTATAAACCATTGATTGAATATGGCAAAGCAAATGGACTCAAATTGGTGGCTTCCAATATTCCACGTCGATATGCATCTATGGTTTACAGTAGAGGTATAGAATCGCTGGATAGTTTGTCCGCACTCACTAAATCCTGGATAGCACCATTGCCCATCGAAGTTGATCTTACTTTGCCGGGTTATGCTAAAATGATGGAAATGGCAATGGGACATGGGGGTGAAAATTTACCCAAATCCCAGGCGGTTAAAGACGCAACCATGGCATATTTTATCCTGCAATATCATAGACCCAATGATTTGTTTATCCATTACAATGGAAGTTACCATAGCGCAAATTATGAGGGAATTTTATGGTACATCCAGAAATATTCACCGAAAACATCTATGATTACTATTACCACAATTGAACAAAATGACCCGGAAAATGTGGAACTTTCGGTACTTGGTGAGGCGGATTTCACCATTGTTGTGAATGCAAATATGACTAAAACATATTAATCACGATCCAATCCTGTACCTATTGGATGGATAGTTACCAGCGTTAAAATTTCTAAGTATTCGCAGAGTTAAAAGTCTGTTTAAATAGTGTTTATGATGAAAAAATATATCCTGATCTTTGTAGTGGTTTTAACCGGAATTTCATGCTCTGTTCAGCATTCCGAATTCCCACTTAAAATTGAAGTCATTGAAAATCCATCCATTGAAGGGTCCAGGTATCCATTTATCCGGCAAGATGAAAGTTTGAATCCGGCTATGAGTTGGTTTACTCCAGTAGATGATGGTTATAAAATTGAATTTGCTCAATATCAGGATGGAACGTGGTCATCTCCTGAAATCATCGTTGAATCGAGCTCGTTTTTTGTGAATTGGGCGGATTTTCCATCAATTGTTACTTTCGAAGGGAAACCGATAGCTGCTCATTGGTTGAAAAAAATTGAGGGTGGGACATATGCCTATAATGTGGAAGTCGCTTTTAGAAATGCTGATGGCAGCTGGAACGATCCGATAGTTCCTCATTCTGATGGTACTCCAACTGAGCATGGATTCGTATCAATTTTAGCGCTTGATCAAGATAGGGTATTTGCGGTATGGCTGGATGGTAGAAATATGAAGGGTATGTCTCATGGTGAAATGAGTCAAAAAGCAGATTTGGTTGATCTTAGTACGGCAATGACATTAAGATCTGCAATTATTCATCGTGATGGTAGTGTTTCTGATGAACATGAAATAGATAGCGCTGTTTGTGAATGTTGTCAGACTTCACTTACAAAAGCTAATAATCGTTTAATTGTGGTTTATCGAAATCGAACCGAACATGAAATCCGCGATGTTTACTATTCGGTTTATGATCTGGAATACGGTGAGTGGAATGAACCTCAGCCATTAGCAAATGATGGATGGGAAATAGGAGGGTGTCCGGTCAATGGACCACAAATTCATGCAAATGGTGATGAAGTCACAGCAGTTTGGTTTACGGGTGCTGATGATCTTTCCAGAAGTTTTATGGCCAGATCTGATGACGGTGGGTTAACTTTTGGAGATGCACAACAAATAGATGGTGGTTCATCCATGGGAAGAGTTGGCGTACTCTCGACGTCAGATGGATCAACATGGATGAGTTGGGTAAGTACAGGAGAAAATCCGGCTAAAATTTATTTGCGAAAAGTAGGTGTTGATGGACTGATCGAGGATGCCATACAAGTTGCAGAAATTAATGCAAGTCGTGGTAGTGGATTTCCAAAAATGGCAGAAACTGAAAATGGAATTTTAATGGCATGGACATCACCAAATCCAACTTCAAAAATTAATTCTATATTGATTCATGTAGATGAATGATTAATAACAACTAAAGTGTATTTATGAAAAAATTACTGGTATTAGTAGTACTGATTATTGTCGTTTTTGGAGTATGGTTATCATTCTCCGGCGATAATTCTGAAGCAGTTGAAACAACTTCAGCTGAAATTGAACTTCAGCCTTATGAAAATTTTTACGCATCATTAGCTCAACATTGTGGGAATGCATATCAGGGTGGATTAACGACAGCTCCTCCGGGCGATGATATGATAACATTCGAGGATATTCTGGTTGTACACTTTCGGGAATGTGGAGACACTGTTCTGAATGCCCCGTTTCATATTCAAACAGTTGCTGATGGTAATTGGAATCGATCCAGAACCTGGATATTCACCAAACACGCTGATGGACTTGAGTTAAGACACGACCATAGGAAACCAGACGGATCTGAAGATGAGGTTACGATGTATGGTGGACTTCAATATGGAGTCAATGAAGATGGAATGCAGATTTTTCAATCTGTCCCAAGAACCGAAGAAACAGGTATTTTCAGAGGATGGAGAATTGAAATCGATCCCGGTGTACGGTATACTTACGGAACTGTAAGAGGTGATGAATGGAGTTGGCGTATTGATTTTGATCTGACGAATCCAATTGATCTTCCACCTGCGCCATGGGGACACGAATAGAAATACAAAAGGGAGAGTATTTTTAATACCCTCCCTTTTTTGATTACAATATTAGACTTTATTCAGCCTTTCCAAACACAACTTTCAAACGATCGGTCAATGAATCGAATGTTGAAAACATGACCGGGACCACAATCAAAGTGAGGAATGTTGCAAAGCTCAATCCACTTATGATTGCAACACCCATTGGTCCCCAAAATGCGGTATTATCAGATCCTAATTGAAATCCAGGATCAAAACTTGTCAGATAACCGACAAAATCTATATTGATTC
>DLXM01000131.1 GCA_003448835.1 Bacteroidota bacterium
ATAAAAATTGGATTATTTTTGATGATTCAGGTGAATTTGTAACTGAATTCTCTTGGGATCATGACTCAGAAATTATTCATATTAATAGTGATTTCATTTACTCTACAACCGAGAATGATATCGGTGAAAAAATCCTGTTGAGATTTCGTCATTCATTGTAAACTCGTTTAATCTTTATCAGAGATTTCTCTTTTGCTGTATGAATATAAGCCTGAAGTTGCATCTGTAGTTTTGAAGTATGTTTTTATATTTTTTCAAGTACTTATTTTTTGATTATTCGATGAAGAGAATCTCAAAGACTACTTAAATACGTATGACTTTTAGTGATCTTATCAATCACTTTCCATACACTCTGAATTGATCTCGGCTATTCAATCGTTTATGTAATAGACTCAATCTAAAAATCTATTTTGTAACGAATTACCTCTTTCTGATTTGTACTATCGTTAACCTCGACGGTATATAGAAAGTTATCATTGACGATTCTGATTTCCCTTTCCTGAAAATGTCTTTGAAGTCTGCTTCCGGACCAGTTAAATTTACCTATAACTTGCCCTTCGTTGCTTAATACCCACCATTCAAAGCTATCTTCACTATCCGTTATTGTAGATACCCATAATCGATCACGATCATCAATGAAAAAATAATCTATCGCTGGCCATGTCTCAGGGAAATCGTATGATCCAACACGTTTCAGTAACCGATCATTGTCCCGAAACATATCAACAACTTCATTTCGATTCAGATCACTATTGTTAAATGTATGTCTTATCTCATTTTGAAAAGCACCCAGAGAATCGAACCGTTCAATTACAAACTCACCCGTGAAGATATGATGGATTGAATTTTTACTATCTAATTTAACTATAGAACTACGTGTCGAAGGTAAATTGACTGAAGCAATAGATTCCGGCGGGATTGGACCGGGTGCACCAGTGCCTGAATAGAAATTCAAATCAGAGTGATTAAATATTTCGTTTGAAACATTATCTCCACTCATATTCATTTGGAAATATCTTCGTTTCCGTTTCCCTTTTGTCCCGCGAATCATCGGATCTGCAAATGAGGCCAATAAAAGCGATTCATTTAGTACAAAATAATCCACAAATGAAACAGATTGTAATTCGTCAATATGATTCCAATTAGATGGTGAAATAATTATCGAATGAGTGAAATTAAAATCAGTTAATGAGTATATATTAATCCGTTTTAAAACCTCATCATACACATACAATGTGTTGTTTTTGATTTTAGGTATTAATGGACCAACGTTATTGAATTCCCCTGGTCCTCGACCTTTTCTACCTAATTCAAGCTTATAACTACCGTTCGGATTAAACACTTTAATGCTATTTCGATCGGCGATAAAAACATGCCCGGATTCATCGACAGCAATATTTCCGACATTTCGAAATAGAATTTCGTCTGATTCACCAAAAACCATCGATTTTGTAAACGATAACTTTGTGTCCGATTTGTCGTTAATTGAGAAATCTGACTGATCCTCAAGACTTTGTGACTCTTTAGTTTCGGCGCTTGTTTTAGGCTGTGAATCGCAACCCAACCCAGCAATAATCATCAGGATAAAAATGGCATCTTTTCTAAGCATAACAAATAGGTTAAATATTCTGGGGGATGAAAATTTTACTAAAACTTACTCAATCACAATCCGGTATCGTACAATCTGTTGAAGGCCGGAATCTTCATCGGTTTCTTTAGTGAATATATTTCCGTTAGCTACATACTCGATGGGTTTGATACGAGGCCAGTCGAAACGAGCAACCAGTTCTCCTGAGGTTTCTACTACGAACCATTCATAAATATTGAAATCAGCAACCGTTGTTGCTACCCAGAGTTGATCTTGATCATCGATGAGTATTTTAGTAACTACCGGCCAGAATTCTGGTAGATCCATGTTGTGCATGTTATCTATTATTCTTTCTGGAACCGTTGATTTTAAAGCTGATTCAACTGTTAGAGAATATATATCTAATGGGTAGTAAAATGACCGTTCGTATTCTCCTGATTCACTAAACTGCTTTATTAGAAAATAATCCGGCTCAGCCACATAAAACCGATTATCGTTCGACATAATTACACGCATTTTACTAAAAAATGGTTCAATATTATAGACCAATCCAAATACAGTACGGATTTCACTCATGTAAGTACGGATTTCTTTAATTAACGACCCGGACTGATCAACATGATAAAGTAAAGCTGCAACTTCAATATTTTCCCAAGGTTTAACATCATAAGTATGTGAGATATATTTTGCCAAAAAAGTACCGTCATTTCTTACAAATAATCCATCAATCCAAGGGAAGGTTTTTCCCAATTCACTAAAATCACCCCTGTTTTCCCCAAGTATTACAGTATTAATTCCTTCAAGTGTATTTGTATCAAAAATATGTACCCGACTTGGACTAGGATCAAAGGCATATAAATAGTCCCCTCGAATAAGGACTTCTCTTAAATAATTGAACTCACCAGGTCCCCGCCCCTCACCCCCCAATCGTTTGATATAATTACCATCTGAATCAAAAACGTTTAGAACCATGATTCGGGTATCAGCGATATACACTTGTCCCAATTTGTCGACAGCAAAATGGCCCATATTCCCGATCATTAAATCGTCGGTTTCACCATACACCGCGTCTTTTTCGAAGGAAAATGTTGACATGGGTTCTACATCCGGTGAGAAGGCTGTCAAATTCTCCAGATTCTGAAACTTCTCGGGGATAATGATTTCTTCTGGTTCTGGTCCACAACCATAAACAGTATATACCACGACAAACAAAAATAATCTATTGACCTTCATATTGAATAAAATCGTGTTACTGATTACCATTTTTCACATACAAAACCACTCATCTTTACTAATTAACTAGTATAAAAGTCTTTAACTATATATCCAAACAGTTTTTTGTTTATTCAAAATCAATAAGTTAGATTCAAATATATACTCAGTACAATTTACAAAATGACCAAAAATTTCAGCGTATGGTGAAAACGAAACCTACACTACGAGCAACCTTGATACTTTTAGCTGGTATTCATTTCTCAGCATTTCTATGTAATGCTCAACCAAAACCCCTAAATTTCACTCTAGATCAAACGTACGACTTTAATTCGGAGGAATTCATAGTTGGTGAGGTTGGACCGATTTTCATCGATCCCAATAACAGACTTTTTGTAGGAGATGTTAATCAAACAAAATTTCATGTTTTTGATACCAACGGACTATTAATTCAGTCAATTGGTTCAAAAGGTGAAGGTCCAGGTGATTTTGCATACGTATCTTGGAGGACATTCATTCATTTTAATGATGAATATTTCTATGTGACGGATACTTTTGGATACTACCCACATCGGGCGCATGCGTACCGGTCCAATGATTTATCATACTCACATACTATAACTCTTATACCAAATAATAAGAGTGTCATAAGTTTTCTAACGGGATACGAAATATTTCAATTCTATCAGATTGAAGACAATTTATTTTTAGTTTCAATGCACAAATCGTTGCAAAACCATGACCCAAAAAACAACAGTGTCTATTGGATGATATTTGATGCACGAACTGAACAACTATATACAGATCCAATTCTCTCACAACAGGGCATATTGTACGCACGTCATAAGTATGTAATAAACAATTATGAGGTTTATGCAACACACACGTTTCCATTTTTCAGTAAACCAATTCATTTTGTTACTCCAAATGGAGTAATCTATACAGCTAGTTCTGACAAACTATCAATCAAATTGACTGCTTTAGATGGGAAATTAATCAATACGATAAATCATCCCATTTCAGCACCACCTTTTAATCTACGTTGGGTTCGTGATTTGTATATTCAAACTGGTTATATGCCTGAATATGACATAAGCTCAAGTGAAAGAATTGTAGTTGAGATGCTTGATGACTTAGAAGTTGTACCAGAGCGATGGCCGGAGTTAGAGAAATTTTACGTTGATAACATGAATAGTGTTTGGGTGAATGTAGTTTCAGCACCGAACGAGTATAAAAATTGGATTATTTT
>DLXM01000253.1 GCA_003448835.1 Bacteroidota bacterium
GGATTGATTGATTCAGCATTAGCTCAACCACAATCAAGCTTTGATGGAAATTATGTGCATGAGGATATTTTCCATATGGCGGCAGCTTATGGATTTCATTTATGTCTAAATCACCCCTTTTTTGACGGAAATAAGAGAACATCACTTATTGCGATGTACATATTTTTATATGTGAATGGTTACCAAATAGTGGCAGATAAAAGAAGTTTATATGCCATAGTTATGGATTTGGCCAACGGAAAAGTTACTAAAGATGAGCTCCGAGAATATTTAAAGCATAATTCCATAAAGAGAAAAACTTAGGAACGAGTCGGCGTAGGAAGTAAAAAGTCAATACCAACAAAATAAATGAACCAATAAGCTCTCCATATCCAACCTCGGTTGTAGCCCATCGTATGGGCATTGAACTTGCAATAGTCAAAACGTATTCAAATTGGCCTGGATCAATTTTTTTAAATCCATTCTGACATCAGCTTGTTCTGCATACGTTGACCAGGATTTCACAATCGCATTGATGTCATCAATAATTTTTGACCCTCTTTTGATATTATTGTCCCTGGCGATCGACATCATATCTTCTTTCGTTATTCCCAACCTTTTACCGTTCACGCTCAGAGTCTGTTTACTTACCCAGTGATTCGACGGATGATATGAAAAGCATACATCGTAAGCCGGTGCTTGCCGCCACAATTCATCTTTTTTCATGATATACGAGAAGTTCTTTGTGTGATCATCATAATTGGTTGCAATGACATTAAAAACCATGCGACGAAACATTTGTTCAGCTTCTGGATACGTCAAACGAAGGATTCGCATCGTCTGAAACACTTGTTCATAACTATATCCATACATGTCGTTAAAATCAAAATGCTGTAATCCACATAATGATTGGATATGGTGTTTAATATTTCCATCCCGGTCAAATCGTTTTGTCATGAAGTGTGCTCTACCATTCTCTTCAAACAATTGACACTCGCTCATTTCAATTTCACAATCAGACGCCATCAGATGATATGCATATTCAACGCGTCCCCAGCCGGAACTCTCACCGAATTGCTCTCCGCTTACACCATCTAATTTGATCAACCAATGTTCGAATCCTTTGGGAACGTTGCCTTGTCCAGATCTAACTTCTTTGGTTTTGGGATTAAATGCTATGACGGCCTTTGGTCGGGCACCTCCGGCAGAAGTCCCGATTTTAAGGATGTCCATCATAGACTTCTCGTCATCTTTATTCAGATTGGTTGAAAATGATTCGCGTTCATTGAGCATTTTTTTTGCGACTTCAACCAAACTATTCATTTCAACTGAAAAAGTGTAGGTACCGGCATTGATGTGTGCGGGTTCAAATTCCAGAGCACCCATACCTCTGGTGCCGATAAAACACAGTTTCTCTACCGGATTCATACTATGCTGCGGTCTTCCTTGTTGTGCCAACCATGCATTAATCAGCCTGTTTCCGTATTTGTCCGGCAGCGCATCGGACAACAATCCCGGTAATCCCATGAATCCATCTTCCGATTCATTTCTTCCCTTTCGCAATTCCGGAAAACTATAAATCCGAGAGCCCTGTGAAATGGGCATTTTGATTGGAGATAGATCCCATCCTTTTTGGATAAATGATGGAGCATATTCAAAATATCCGAGTTGCTGAGAATCATCCCAGCGAACAGCGCCAACCAATTCGCCCCAGATTTTGACTTCTGCGACATCTACCATCCTAAATCACCTTCTTTAGTTGGATTAATAGACTTATTTCGAACCCGATCTCGTTGTTGCTTTTTGAGTTTAGCATATTCCAACGGACTAATTTCATTCGAAATCTCGAACCTGTCCAGGACGTACAGACAGTCCAATGCGCGCAAAATTTGGATCAAACTCATCAACGTAATTGACTCACCATTTTCAATTTGGCTAATGGTCCAGCGATTTAGTCCGGCCATCTCAGCCAATTGAGCCTGAGTTTTATTTTGTTGGATGCGAACATGCTTCAAGAAATTACCCAAGTGCTCGACAATAGCCGCATCCGACATTTGAACCAAATCCATGTTAGTATTTCCCATCAATAAATGATAATAGTATACTTTATGTTAGTATTTCCTATCATAATACAAAAATAAATAACCGAATTCAAGATTATCGGTGATAGCAAAACCCAACACTAATACCATTTATTTGTTATAATGCTGGGATAAACCAACATGAAAACTATGAATAAAAAAGTTAATTGATTTTATATTTGCCGACTTTTTGAGAAGCTTCCAAGTAGACAGGCAGTGCCGCTGAACCGTACCAAGCATACAATTCGGACTCCAGTAATTTTTCTTTAATGGCCGGATCCGTCTGCAGTAACTCTGCTGCTTCTTCCATGGAGTTGGTATTCAGGATAAAAATACCTCGATAGGTTTTGTCATTTCGTCCAAGTGGACCCGCAACAACGAGTTTATTGAGATCCACTAATCGTTGGATATTGCCAAGATGTCCGGCAAATAAACTATCACGAACAGCCTTCTCCGTAATTTCAGCGTCACGGCTACCGGTTTTGAGCATTACCAGAATATAGGATTTCATCCCGTAATCATCAGCACCCAATTCTTGAGCTAAATTAGCGTCGTAATCGGGATTTTGTGTTTGAGCAAATGCCGTTCCGGTGTAAAAACAGAGAATTGAAATGCCCAATAGGATTTTTTTGATAAGATTAGATAGCATATTTAAAAATTAAGTAGTTGTACTGTCAATGTTATTCCCTCAACTCGACTCGATCTTTGCTTGAATTTAATTTAGAAAATTCAAATTGGAAATCATCAATTCAACTATTTACCAAATCTTTTGTTTCGGCTTGGGTGAGTCCGGTGGCATGCAACGTGATTTGATGTTCAAGTTCTTCATCCGGTCACCATAACTATTGACAATAAAAAAGTAATCTAACATATTAAACTCATTGAATTTAACAAACCTATAAAAATAATCAAGGAAGTCGTCATGTTAGATCCATTTAAAGATAAAGAGGGAATCATCATGTTGTTAGTGGTCACCATAATTGCTGGCGCAGTCTATTGGTGGGTCCCCTACAGTGAAGTCAATTTTTTCGGAACTCAATTTCTGATTACTTGGGGCATCATTGCAATCGTAGGTGGATTTCTTGGGGTGCAATTTTTGAGAAAATCTACTCGCCATTCAGCGGTCATCGTGAGTACCGGATTTATCCTTGCGGTAGTACTAAGGATCATCGTAGAAGGAATCCAAGATCCCACCTCACACAATTTGTTTCCATTCGAGATTTTCATCACCATGATAATTTCCTTCCCACCGGCACTAATCGGCTCCTGGCTGGCAAATTATCTGATTCGGGAGTGATTGAGGATATTGTGAATATTATATCCTCATTCACTCCAGATTCCGTTTTTAAATAGAAAAACATCTTTCGAAAAATAGATCAATTCAAAAATTTTCGCTTTTATTGATCTCCGGCGTGAGAAAAGATATCTCCCAGTCCGCGAATCCATCAAATAGAAATACAGCTATAATTTTTTTCATATTCATTTGATATTTAGTTTCATCATGATGTCGGTTTGAACGTCATCGAAATTGGGTTGTACCTAATTTTATAATTCANNCGGAAATGGGTTGTAGCTAGATTATAATTCAATTTGAATTGATTTCCGTTTAATCAGCGCTTTATATTCTTCTTTCATTGCTTGAGGCAAAAAACTTTTATCGATAAACTTTTCCCATTTAGGAGGTAGTTTGTTAAACTTTTGAAATATATTATCGATGACTTTTTGGTCCAGGCCAGCCCCACTCATAGCAGTTTCAAAATCTTTGCGTTTAATTTTTTTCTTTTTTCCGTTTAAGTTTAAAGCAAGATCTTCATCATCACCTTCAACAACTAGTTCTGTAGCAACCAGGTCATAAGCGGGACACAAATCATAGTTCAGATTCCTTTTTAGCAAAGAGAAATTTTTTAAGTGCATGTCATTATTGCCTGTGAGAAAGCAAAACAGTACCAATTCGTAATAATCTGTTACGTCTAACCCAGGATTAGTTGAGTATTTCTTGATAGCCTTCGCAATTTGTTCGTACGATCCCTTGTATTTATGTTCGGTGAGCCTTTCTGTTAACTGACACATATCTTCCATGTGCAACTTTTGTCCATTATTGCGATCAATTCTTCTGGTGATGTAAGCTAATTGTCCGGATTTAAGTTTAATAAGAGAGTGATTAACCGTCTTAATCTTACTTATTTCTGCAAGATGCATCGTTAAATCTTCGATTTCAGGTAGATTTGAATATACATCGGACTGAGGTTTTAATAAATATTCTCCCCATAATCCAACAATTGTTAACCGTTCAGGGACATCCGATGCATTATCAAATCCAATCGACAGTTTTGGTTGAACACCAGTAACCGTTTTTTGACTTTGAACTATTTGTTCTGCTAACTGTACTAGTTGATCTTCTGTGAAATCTATTATGGGTGGGGTAGATTTTCCGAAGAATTTTTTGCTACATTTTGGATGATAACCATTCTTACCAGCTGAAGTTATAAAATCAATCGAACTTATAGCCTCGTAACAGTACAGACACTTGTTTTCCATGGTTCTAAGGTTCTAAAATTTCCTCTATTGATACTGCTCCGATACAATCTCGACAAGTTTTTAGTAATATCTCCATCCTATCCCGTGGATCTAATTTCCAATTTTTTTGAGCAATATCCAGTAACCATCCTTCTGGTATTAATCCGTCAAAAAAAGGAAACAAAACCTTACTTTCATATTTCTGGTCAGTGAGTGGAAGAGTCAAACTAATAGGTTCAGCTTCCTTTGTTTTAAGGTATGATTGGTCATATTGAAAATGGAATCCGTTTTCGTCTTCGGTTAGTATTCCAGTCATTTTATCAAACAAGTAAACGTTAGCTTTCTTCATTTCTTTCTGATTTCAATGGACCAAGTTCGTGTCCAAATAGTGTTAGCACCTGATTGACTTTGTCCATTCGTAAGCTTTCTTTTCCTTGCTCTAAATCTCTTACGAACCTCAAACCCACACCAGCTTTAAAAGAGAGATCCTCTTGTGTTAATCCAAGAGATTTTCTTCTTTTTTTGACGAATTTACTCAGTTTATTCATAGTGATTATACCTTTTAGGGTATAAAGATACAAAATTTATTTAAAATATACCTCTTCGGGTATAAAAACTTTGTTTTACAACCATTTATACCTTTTCGGGTATAATTATGTGCGGGGTTCCCAATAGCCTGGTTTGCGCTTTAAGTTCATGACTGCAAAGATTGTGATAAGATCATTCTCTACAGAATATATAATTCCATAAGGAAAGCGGGAAAGCAAGAATCTTCGTTCCGTATCTGTGATTTTGATTCCAGCAAACGGCTGCTGTTCGATGACGTCCAGCACTTTTTCTACTTCATCAATGAATTCATCTCCAAGACCAACCACCTGATTTTCATAATATTCCGAGGCGTCAAAAAATTCAAATCTGGCTTCTGAATGGAATTCAATTTTCACCGATTAATCCGCTCCCTTGCCTCTTTTAAAACTTCAGAGGATGAATGCAGGGATGCTTCTCCGGATCTGAGAGATGCTTTTCTTTCTTGCACTTCTTTCATCCAGGCTTGTTCAATATCCGGATCTATCCTGCCATGAATACTTTGCAATAGCTTATCAGCCAAACGAACCTTGTCTTTTTTATCAAGATTCAAAGCAGAATTTTCAATTTGTTGGAAATCAGTAATCATAGAATGAGATTTTAGGTATATCTGAATGTAAGTATTAACCACGAAAATAGAAAGGAATCGAGTATTGAAACGGGTTTACTTCGAGGGTTACAAATTTCAATATAAACTGCCTCAGCTCATTCGGGAGCAATTTGACCCCAGGACAGACCTAATCCAGGCTTTCCCAATATTCTGCCATCGGGACAATACGTACAATTACGGGTTCTGATTCGATGTCCATGAAATAAACTTTATCATTTTGTGCGAATGCTGGTTGTGTTGACCTGGAAGTCCATTTAGAATCAACATTTCCGGTATCAACATTAAATTTCGAAATGATTACAAACTTGTCATTGGATTCATATCCGGCGTGGCTGACGATCAGGATTTCTTTACTGTTCAGCGCATAGAATCCAGCTACAGATGACCTATCTCTTGTGACCTGAATAAACTCATGCATCATTGCTTGCATGTTGCCCGGTTCAATGCGACGTTTATCACGTGTCGGACTACGAAAACCGTCGATTTTAAGTTCAGAGGATTTCAATAAATGTCCATCAGTGCTAAATGTATGCAACCAATTATCAAATGCGGTCATTAAGTAAATCGTATCGTCCAGAAACAACACATGATTCCTTTCTTCACTTCGATATGCAAGATTCGGAAATCGAATGGGAACTTCCTCGAATTCGATGACGATGTTTCCATCGCGATCAACTCCCTTCAATGCCGGATCCTCGAAACGTTCAGTATAGAATCCGACGTACAAAGAGTCATTTAAAAAGTCATAAGCTCCGGTAGCCTTAAAATGTCGTCCCGCGACATGAGTAACCTTATTATCATAAGAAATATAGACACCCCAGGGCATCGAATTCGTAAAAAACACTTCATTTTCTAGGAATTCGGCACGAATTGGATTCCATTTAAACCCGGGAAAACTGTCCGTTGCATCGAGTTTCGAAATCAGCGATGCTGACTCATAATCAAACAAAAAAAACTTTTTCTGACTGGGATCCAGAATACCGAAATGCTTTTCATTTGCTACAAACTGCGGTGCCGACAAGAAAATGTGGTCGGGGAGTTCTATGGTTCGAACTTGAGCGGTAGCATGACTATATAGTGTGATAAATAGAATGATGGTAAGAAGTGATTTTTGAATCATAACTATTGTTGGGCGAATGCAAGAAATTGATCCAAGAATTCTGTCGTGTTTCATTTCTATAAGTACCGATTGAGTTTTTATTCAAATAAATCTGTTTATAAACAGATATACCATAATATCTGAATAATTGCAGATAATTAAATTTATCTGCTTAAAACAAGATAAATTGGAGTCTTTCTTTACTATTCAATCTCTTTTTTTGAAATTGATTTCGTACTTGATTATCCGGTCTATTCCGACTGCGGATTTAATCATTTTTCCCAAAACATCCATACGAAGTTCGTACTCGTATTCATCACGTTCGATAGTCCCAACTTCACCAATATACTTGTCTTTCATTTCGGCAAGCGAATAACTTTTAATTTTTTTAGTTGCCATAATGATTCCACATGCCCCGTAGTTTCTTTATTCGGTTAATCTATTCTTCAAGTCCATTCTTTCATGTAATATTCTGATGACTTCGATTTCAACATCTGAAATTACATGGTAGAAAATGATGTGTTTGCCGGTTTTGAATCCTAATAAATTGCTACTTATTCCAGAATATTCTGTTCCAATTTCGGGATAATCACCGATTTCACTGCAAGCAAACTTTATTGACCGAAAATACTTGTCGGCTTGTGATTCGGACCATTTATCTAATGTATACTTCCAAATGTCAGTTAAATCGTCAATGGCTTCTTGTCTCAGAATAACCTTAGCCATTATTATTTCTTTCGGCTTTTAGTTTGGCCAGATGGTCTTCAAAGTCAAAATTTTCAACTCTTGGGCTATTGAGTCCATCTTGAATTGCATTTTTCAAAGCAATGGATTTACTCTCTTCATCTTCTAAGAGTCGAAGTCCGGCTCTGATAACTTCGCTGACATTTTTATATCTACCTGCCGAAACCTGGCTGCTGACAAACTCTTCGAAATAATTCCCGAGTGATATGGATGTGTTCTTACTCATTTCTTCTTTTTTTTTAAAAAAGTACCAATATTTGGTAAGTTATCCAAATGCTCGCATTTCAAATTATACCCATCTTGTTTTAAGCCACGCAATAAAACCGGTTCGCTCAAATTGGTTTCTCTCTTTTCTTGTAGGATGTACTTGACCATCAGTGGCAGTTGTTTCCAAAATGGAAATAACTGCATTCTGATCAACACCCACTGAAAAATAGAGCTGAAAATGAATTGCGCTGTAAATGAATTAGGATGAACTTGAAATGGATGTGGCGATGATTTTATGTAATGTAGGATTGAGAGTTCACATTGCTTGCAAAAAAACGAATTTGATTTCGATATTCGAAAAATTACTTCATGAGTCTAAAAGCCGGATTAAACCAAGTGGATTGATTTTGCCAAACTCGAATCATGTTGTACAAAGAAATTAGAATGTTATAGAGGTAAATAACACCAATGATGCCATAAAACACCATCATATAGTTTTGTGATATGGATATGGATATTTCATTGATAGTTGAAATTGATAATCGGTACCAGAGTTGATAGCATAACAACCCGGTAAAGAGCACAAGATTCCACGTTATTTGGAAATTGATTATCTGTTTTCCAAGATGATCAACTCCTTGAATTTGGTCTCGTTTAGTTATCCAGAGTATGAAAGGAAGTATTACGCCCATCAATGGAAACAGTAAAAAGCTGAACGCAGACATATTTAATGCTTTTAGATAACTTCTGTCTTCTTTTTTCTTGTATTGAAGTAAGTCTGCCGGGGATATATCTAATGCTTGGGCTAATCGAATCACTGTATCTCCACGTGGTTCGGTATCTCCATTTTCTAATCTTTGAATAGTACGTAAACTTACATCAGCTAATTCGGCCAGTTTTTCTTGAGATAACCCACCATTGATGCGATGAAATTTTAAATTCTCTGTAAACATTGAAACCTCACATGTTGAAATTATTTATTAGTTCAATGTAAACTACTAAGAAAAGTCAGTCCACGTAACGGCATATCTACGACATCTCCATGACATTTGTGTCCAATGGAGGATGAGATTAGAAATCTGGAATTTGGTCACGAATCAAATGCTCGAAAATATTTTCAACTTCAGATTCGCTAAAAATTGGTTCAAAGTATTCAATGTAACTATTCAAGTTACTCAGAGGTAATATTTTAACATGTTTAAATTCCTCCTTGGGAACACTGTTTATCATCACAATAACATTTCGGATCGGAATTTTCTTACTTCCCCAGTGGTGATGTTCAACTCCAAAATTCGAAGTGCTATTTAGTAAGACAAACAATGCATAACTCGATCTCCTTATTTGATCTACCGGGGACCTAAGATCAAGGCTCAACACCGATTGTGAGCTCCAGTTCTTCGTTTCAATGGCAAATATTCCAGATTGACTGATTAAAAGATGGTCAATTTGAATACTGACAATTCTGTCGTTCTCATTTTTGTTGTATATAGGTGGATTGAACACCAATGAGAAATCATTAATCAGATAATAGGTGTCCGGCAGTTTCCTAAGTTCATTGACAACAGCATTTTCCCCCACAGCACCGGAAATAAGGGTATAAAGATTTTCCACCGTTTCCTTGATAAAGGCTAAATCTTGGTATGATTTCCGGCAGCGGTCCACAAAGATTTTGCCATAATTATCAACCAGAACTGCCTTTCTATTATTTAGAAACCTGATTTTTAAATAATAGTACAACTTAGAAACCGGATTTTTGGTAGTTAGATCCTCTGCAGCTTTAATAGACACATCAAAAGTTTGAATATCCCAATCAAGTTTCTCCCTCTCTTTATCAGGAACCTCCCTCAGTTCGTCATTGTAATTCTTAAGGAATTCATTAATCTCTCCAATGGAATTAAACCGATGAATCCCTCTTTCAGTTAGAGTTTCTCTCAGCTTCTTAAGGGGTTGTATTTTACCAAAAACGACTGCCACGATTCATTGAGTGGAAGGTTGTACAATCTACTAATTTCGAAAAATATGTATTCTAAATTAGTGATTAAAGCTAACTCATTGATTTATAATTAAATACTTTTTTGACCGGGCTCCAGAATACCGAAATGCTGTTCATTTGCCACAAACATCGGTGCCGACAAGAAGATATTGTCTTCTAATTTGATAGTTTGTATCTGATAGTAAGACAAGGTGCTAAATGTTAACAATAGAACTAAGAAAAAAAGCTAGATTCATATTCAAAAATTTACAAAGTGTAAGTATTTGTTTTATATAATTAAAGGATATTAATAATTTGATCTAGTTTGAATGTACTGAATTAAAGAATATTAAAATTTAATTACAAAATGGACTTTCATTTTCACATGTTGGATGTAGGTAGAGCGGATTCGATAATTGTTGAAGTTTTCGATTCTAAAAATGATACAGTAATTTTTATCGATGCTGGTTTTGAAAATGATTATGAAACAATAAATCAATATTTCAAAAATGAAATAGTCCCAAGATTAACGGAAGATTTTCAGATAATTCTTGTTATTACACACCCACATAATGATCACATTGGAGGTATTAAATCAATTTTAAATGATTATGGAAACCGTGTTAAGGAATGCTTTTTTAATGACTTGACCAAATATCTCAATCAAGATGAAATCAATCAAATACAATCATATAACACTAATGAATCAATCGGACAAAATAAAATACACAAACTTAGAGAATGCATTGAAAACTCAACCATATTAACTGAGACTCTCAGTAATTATTCTATT